>JAYTIR010000296.1:0-26061 GCA_043731765.1 Burkholderiales bacterium | reverse complement strand
GTGTCAGGCAATGCGGCGGGATTCATGCGGGCCGCCTGCGAATGGTCGGCACCGACTTCGTCATGGCTGCAGCCTCGCGCACGGCGACAATTTCCGCGGCGACGGCAATTGCGATGGCAGCGGGTTCCTTGCTGTGGATCGCAATGCCGCTGCTGACACCGATCGGGCAGACCACGCGGGCGAGTCGTTCCGGCGCCATTCCGCGCACGGCGAGCCGCTTCTCGAACTGGGCGCGCTTCGCTCGCGAACCGATGAGGCCGAGATAACGCCAGTCGTCGCGCGCAAGTGCGGTCTCGACGAGGAAGAAATCGAGCGGGTGGCTGTGGGTCAGCACGACGATGAACGCGCCGTGCGGCGCATGCGTGATCTCGTCTTCCGGTGCGTCAGTCGCCACGATTTCGACGTTGGCCGGGACCGTTGCGGGGAAATCCTCCTCGCGGGCATCGATCCAGCGGACATGCGCGGGCAGTGCGCCCAACACCGCAACGAGTGCGCGCCCGACATGGCCGTTGCCGAATACCAGCACTGGGAACGCATCGGGCCGCACCACGTCGATCAGCAGCGTCGTCGCGTCCCCGGCAGGTGAACCGACGAGGCCCGCGCCGGTATGTCCGGCGGCTAGCCTTGTGCGCGCTGCCGTGATCGCCGCCGATTCGAGCAACGTGTTGGCCAGTGAACCGTGCGCATCGTCGAGTGTGACCAGCAGCTTCGACGGCGTGTCGTGCGCGCCACCCACGCGGGTGACCAGTGCAAAGGGCGTGGACAAACGAACGCAGGCAACGGCAGCATCGAGCCATGCGTGCGGTCCCGCGGTGACCGTGGTGAAAGCCAGTGTCGCCACGCCGCCGCAACATTGCCCTAGACGCGCCGCCAGCGGGAAGCGGACGATCCACGTGGACGCCGGCGTGTCGGCATTGGCCAGAGCGTCGCGCGCGATCTTGAGTGCCTCGAACTCGAGATGTCCTCCGCCAATGCTCCCGTGAAAATCGGTGCTCGTGACGACCATGGCCGCGCCCGCTTCGCGCGGCGTGGACCCCGCAGCGTGGGCGACGGTGACGATCACCGCGCGCCGGCCACTCTCAAGCACGCGCGTGAGGTCGGCGACCCAACTAGTCATGGAAGTCGTTTTCCTATCTCGTCGACCGCGGCCAGGATGCGTTCATCGGTGGCCGGCGCGTCGAGCCGGGGAGAGTGTCGATACTCTGTCACGCTGGCTATCGCATCGCGCAGCGCCTGAAATGCCGACAGCGCGAGCATGAAGGGCGGCTCACCGACCGCCTTCGAGCGATGGATCGTTTCCTCGCGATTGGCCTCGTGGTAAAAATCGATCCGGAAATGCGAGGGGACGTCGCGCGATGTCGGAATCTTGTACGTGGAGGGCGCAAAGGTCTTGAGTTCCCCTGAAGCGTTCCACCACAGCTCTTCCATCGCCAGCCAGCCCCACCCCTGGATGAATCCGCCCTCGATCTGCCCGCGATCGATGGCCGGGTTCAGCGATTTACCGACGTCATGGAGGATGTCCACGGCAAGCAACCTGTGTTCGCCGGTAAACGTGTCGATCGCCACTTCCGATACCGCGGCCCCATAGGCGAAGTAGAAAAACGGGCGACCGGACAGCGTCTTGCGGTCGTAGTGGACTTTCGGCGTGGCATAAAAGCCGGTGGCCGACAGTTGTACGCGTGCGAAATACGCCATGCGCGCGAGTTCGGCGAAGGGCAGGGTTGCATTGCCGGCATGAACGATGCCATCCGTGAATTCGACGGTCTCGGCGTCGCAATCGAATTTGCGCGCGGCGTAAGCAGCGAGACGCTCGCGCAGCGTGCGCGCGGCATTGCGCGCGGCCATGCCGTTGATGTCGCTGCCGGACGACGCGGCGGTAGGCGACGCATTGGGCACCTTGCTCGTATCGGAGGCGGAAACCCGAATCGCGCCCATCGGAACGCCCATCTCCTGCGCGACGACTTGCTGCACTTTGGTGAAAAGACCCTGGCCCATTTCCGTGCCACCGTGATTGAGCAGCAGCGTGCCGTCGTTGTAAAGATGCAAAAGAGCGCCGGCCTGATTGTAGTGCGTGGCCGTGAACGAAATGCCGAACTTGACGGGGGTCAGCGCCAGCCCTCGCTTGATCACCGGATTGGCGCGGTTCCAGTCCGCAATTTCGCGCCGGCGCTCGCGGTACCGCGATGTCGTCTCGAGTTGTGCCACGAGCTCCGGCGCGATGTTGTCCTCGATCACCATGCCGTAAGGCGCGACGTTGTTCGTGGCCGTGCCATAGAAATTCACTCGGCGCACGTCGAGCGGATCGCGGCCCAGCGCGCGCGCGATTTCGTCGATCACCATCTCGATCGGAAACATGCCCTGCGGGCCGCCGAAGCCGCGGAATGCGGTCTCCGAAACCGTGTGGGTCTTGCAGCGGTACGAATGCAGTGCGACGTGAGGAAGCCAGTAGGTGTTGTCCGAATGAAAGACGGCGCGGTCATTCACCGGTCCGGACAGGTCCGCCGAAAAGCCGCAACGCGAGGCAAGTGTCAGGTCGAGACCGAGAATGCGGCCCTCGCCATCGAAGCCCACGTCCCAGGCGTACTGGAACGCGTGCCGCTTGCCGGTCGAGCGCATGTCGTCGTCGCGGTCGAGGCGAAGCTTGGCCGCGCTTCGGTTGCGGCGCGCGATGAGTGCGGCGACGCAGGCGAACAGCGACATCTGCGTCTCCTTGCCGCCGAAGCCCCCGCCCATGCGCCGGCATTCGACCACCACGTCATGTGCGCTGATGCGAAGCGCGCGCGCGACCATTTGCTGCACTTCGCCGGGATGCTGCGTGGATGTGTAGATCTGCATGCCGCCCTGTTCGCGCGGCACGGCCAATGCGATCTGGCCTTCGAGGTAGAAATGATCCTGGCCCCCGGTGCGCGCGGACCCATGCAGACGGTGCGGTGCTGCCTTGATTGCCGCCGCGGCGTCACCGCGCGTCACGTGGACAGGCGGCAATAC
The DNA here is from genome assembly GCA_043731765.1 of Burkholderiales bacterium. Taxonomy (GTDB): domain Bacteria; phylum Pseudomonadota; class Gammaproteobacteria; order Burkholderiales; family Casimicrobiaceae; genus VBCG01. The sequence continues at coordinate 23,073 of JAYTIR010000296.1, read as the reverse complement.
GTACGATTCCGCGGCGAGCGCGTCGTCGATGGTCAGGAGGGCGGGCATCGGCTCGATGTCGAAACGGGCCAGACGGGCTGCGCGGCGCGCGGCGTTCACGCTGGTGGCGGCCACGGCGAACACCGGCTGTCCGGCGAATTGCACAACGCCTTCGGCGAAAATCGGGTCGTCGTGCTGGATCGGCCCGACGTCGTTTTCGCCGGGAATGTCGGCGGCGGTGATGACATCGACCACGCCGGGTGCTGCGCGCACTGCTGCGAGGTCGAGCGCCTTGAGGCGGCCATGCGCAACCGGACTCACGCCCAAGGCGACATGCAGCGTGCCGCGCGGTTCCGGCAGGTCGTCCGTGTAGTCCGCCGCGCCCGCAACATGCAGCGCCGCCGAGTCATGCGGCATGCCGATTCCGACGACATTCGAGCCTGCGGCAACACCAGGATCGAGTTCTTCGAACGGAGGATGCGGGGCGTTCATTGGCTCATTCCGCAATCGCGACCCGCGCGTCGTCGATGCGCGTCACGATTGGCGAATCGTCAATGCGCGATGCGATTTTCCCGCCCGACGTTTCCAACCGAAAGCGGCGCATCAGATTACCGAGCACGCGGCGTCGATAGGCGGCCGACGCGCGCATGTCGTCTATAGGCGTGAATTCAGCTTCCAACGCTTGCGCAGCGGCGTCTGCATTCGCGTCGGTCCACTGGTGGCCCAACAGTAACGCCTCGGCTGCCGTGGCGCGTTTCGGAATGGGCGCCACGCCACCGCAGCCCAAGCGCGCGGAGGCAATGCGCCCGTCCGCAATCGTCAGGGCGAAACACGCAAAGACCGCCGAGATGTCCTGGTCGAAGCGCTTGCTTATCTTGTAGGCACGAAGCAACAGGCCGTCCTGACGGTGCGGCACTCTGATCGAGACGACGAATTCTCCAGGCACGAGCGCGGTTTTCTGATACGCCAGATAAAAATCCTCGAGCGGCAATTCGCGCGTCACTTGGCCACGCTGCAACATGACCGTGGCGCCAAGCGCGATCAGCGCAGGCATCGAGTCGCCGATCGGCGATCCGTTGGCGACATTGCCGCCCAGTGTGCCGCTGTTGCGGATCGGCACCGAGGCAAAGCGAATCCACGCCTCGTGCAATTCGGGCCATTCGCCATCGAGCGCGGCGAACGCGTCCTCCAGCGTCGCGGCCGCGCCGATTTCCAGGGCGTCGCCTGCGTCACGAATCGACTTCAGTTCATCGCAATCGCCGACGTAGACAATGTCACCGAGATCGCGGTGCTGCTTGGTGATCCACAGGCCGACGTCGGTGGCGCCGGCGACGATGCAGGCCGACGGATGCGCGGAACAAACTGCTGCCAATGCGTCGCGGGTGCGCGGCGCGAACCATGTCCGGCCACCTGCCTCGTATGGGAGTCCGCCTGTCTCGGTGATCACGTCGAGTTGCGCGGCGAGCCTTTCCTCCTCGACACTCACCTGGCGGCTGCCGTCCGCGGCGATACCGGGACCGCGCCAGCTGGTGGCACCGCTGCTGGTGGCGTCGATCCGGTACATGCGCTCGGCGGCTTCCACGATGGGACGATAACCGGTGCAGCGACAGAGGTTGCCGGACAGCGCGTCATCGACGTCCGTGCGCGTGGGATGGCGAGCGTTCTTGTAGAGGCCGAAGAGGCTCATCGCAAACCCCGGCGTGCAGAAGCCGCATTGCGAGCCATGGCATTCGACCAGCGCACGTTGCACCGGGTGCAGGTTGCCGTCGGTGGATTGCAGACTCTCGATGGTGAAAATGGCCTTTCCCGCGACGGAGGGCAGCAGGCGGATGCACGCGTTGACGGGCTTCCATGCGAGACCGCCCACGCGATCAGGTTCTGCCAGGATGACGGTGCATGCGCCGCAGTCGCCCTCCGCGCAGCCTTCCTTGGTGCCGGTGAGACCGCGTTCTTCGCGCAGATACTCGAGCAGCGTGAGATGGGACGAGGCCGACGCAACCACGACGGGGTCACCGTTCAAAAGGAAACGCAGCGAGTGCTCCGGCATGGCGGACCTTCATTCACGGAATGCCTGCCCATTTTGCCAGCAACCCCGGCTGCGTGGGGATTGGAAGCGGGTTGCCGGAAACGTCGAGGGCCCGCGCGGGGCCCTCGACCGATCCATTTGCGAGAATCGGATCTACTTCTTCTTGGTGGCCTTGGTCACCTGGGCCAGCAGGGCGTCTGCCTGATTGTTGTGCGCCGACCTGCGTGCCGTCGAGCAACGCATGCTCGCGGGTACACGGCGCGGACGTCTCAGTTGCGCGTGCAGGCGGAGCGGCTCGCACAGCGTGCCAACCTATATCACGCGCTCGGTGGTGGATTCGACGAGCGGGCGGCGGAGTCGTTGGCGGCGCATTGAGAATCGGCCGATGGGCCGGCAGCGAATCACGGCTTCTTCGCAGCAGGAGCGCGTTGGCGTTCGTCATCAGCTTCGCCGCGCGGCGCGACGGCCGTGTCGCCCGACTCGTTCACCCAGGCCTGCAGAAGCGTGAAGGTGACAGCGAGGACGACCGGGCCGACGAAGATTCCCAGCAGCCCGAATGAGAGCAGCCCGCCGATCACGCCGGCAAAGATCAGCAGCAGCGGCAGGTCGGCGCCTTTCTTGATCAGGAACGGACGCAGGAAATTGTCGAGCGTTCCGACGAACACCGACCAGATGAGCAGAATGGTGCCCCACAGGTTGTCGTCAGTCCAGTACAGCCAGACCACCGCCGGCACCAGCACCACCAGCGGGCCGAGCTGGGCCAGGCACAATATCAGCATCGCTATGGTAAGCGCGCCCGCGAACGGGATGCCGGCCACCGCCAGGCCCAGGCCGCCGAGCAGCGATTGCACGAGCGCGGTCACGACGACGCCGAGCGCGACGCCGCGAATCGCCTGACCGGCGAGCCGGATCGTTTGCTCGCCCCGCCCGCCCGCGAGCCGGTGACCAAACCGGTGCACGCCGGTCGCGGCCGACTCGCCATTCGCGTACATGACTGCGGCGATGACGATCGTCAGCAGGAACTGGACGATGAGCATCCCGACGGTGCCGGCCTCGGCCGCCAGCCACTTGGCGATCTGCACGAAGTAGGGCTGCAGCTTCGCGATGAGAGCCCCCCATCCTTCGCTCGCCGCGTCGCGCCAGGCGGCGGCGATCTTCGCACCGGCGACGGGAATGCCTTCGACGAATGCCGGAGGTTGCGGGATCGTCACTTGATATAACGACTTCGTCCAGGCTCCGACCTCATCCGAGTATTCGGCAAGGGTACTGACGGCGACCCAGAACGGCAACACGAACACCAGCAGCATCGCGATGGTCATCACGACAATCGCCAGCGTGCGCCTGCCGCCCAGCCAGCGTTGCAGCAAGACCAGCATGGGCCACGTGGCGACGACGATCATCGTCGCCCAGATGAGCGCGGCCAGAAACGGCCGCATGATCCAGAACGACGCGGCAATGAGTCCGCCGATCGACAGGACGGCCAGCGTGGTACGGGTGACTTCACTTTTCATGATCGGGTCCCGAGAAAGCGGATGGAAGTGGCGGCGCCATTCCGAACATCGACGTCGGCATCTTCGAATCGACCGTCGATTATTGCGCGACCTCGGCCACGAGGTCATGCGCATCGGCGCCGGTCACGATGGCGCGCGCGAACTGGCCGACGCGCAGTCTGCGGGCGCCGGCGATGCGCACCACGCCGTCGATCTCGGGGGCGTCCGCGGACGATCGCGCGATCGCAGTCTCGCCTTCGATGGCGTCGACCAGCACGTCGATCGTCCTGCCGATTTTCCGCTGCAGCCGCGCGGCGCTGATGCGCGCCTGCGTTTGCATGAAGCGCGCCTGTCGCTCTTCGCGCACGTCCTGCGGCAACGGATCGGGCAGCGCGTTCGCAGCGGCGCCATCGACGGGCGAGTAGGCAAAGCAGCCGACGCGGTCGAGTTGCGCTTCGCCCAGGAACACTAGAAGCTCTTCGAACTCGGCGTCGGTTTCGCCCGGGAAGCCGGCGATGAAGGTCGAGCGGATCGTGATTTCCGGGCAGATTGCGCGCCACGCCCTGATGCGGGCCAGCGTGTTCTCTGCATTGGCCGGGCGCTTCATGAGCTTCAGGATGCGCGGGCTCGCGTGCTGGAACGGAACGTCGAGATAGGGGAGCAATTTGCCCTCGGCCATCAACGGCACGACGTCGTCGACGTGCGGATACGGATAGACGTAGTGCAAGCGTACCCACACGCCCATCTCGCCCAGCGCCTTCGCCAATTCGACCATTTTCGTTTTCACGGGGCGGCCCTGCCAGAAGCCCGTGCGGTATTTCACGTCTACGCCATACGCGCTGGTGTCCTGCGAAATGACCAGCAGTTCCTTCACGCCGGCCTTCACCAGGTTTTGGCCTTCCGCGAGAACTTCACCGATAGGACGGCTGACGAGGTCGCCGCGCATCGACGGAATGATGCAGAAGGTGCAGCGATGATTGCACCCCTCGCTGATCTTGAGATACGCGTAGTGGTTCGGCGTGAGCTTGACACCCTGTTTTGGAACGAGGTCGACGAAAGGATCGTGCGGCTTCGGCAAATGCGCGTGCACCGCAGCCATCACTTCCTGCGTCGCGTGCGGACCGGTCACGGCCAGCACCTTTGGATGCGCATCGCGCACGAAGGCGCCGCCATCCTTGGCGCCCAGGCAACCGGTGACGATGACCTTGCCGTTTTCCGCGAGCGCTTCACCGATCGCGTCCAGCGACTCCGCGACCGCGGCGTCGATGAAGCCGCAGGTATTGACGACGACCAGGTCGGCGCCGGCGTAGGAAGGCGCGATCGCGTAGCCCTCCGCACGCAACCGGGTCAGGATCTGCTCGGAGTCGACCAGCGCCTTCGGGCAACCGAGCGACACGAAACCTACCTTGGGCGCGGCGAGGCGAGGCGTCGGTCGGGGTCGAGTGGCAGGCGGCATACCTAGAGGTGTCATTCCGAGTGGAGCGAGGAATCTGCTGTTATGCGAAATGGCACCGGATATTTCTACTCCGTGCTAATGCATTGCAGCAACGCGCCGCAACAAACCTTCGATGCTGCGGCGCTTCGAAAGGTCAGCGCTTGGAATCGTCTTCGGCGCCGGTTTGCGGCGGTGCACCGAAGTTGGGAAACGGGAATGCGGTGAACATGCCGCGCGTCTGGTCCTGCATTCTTTGCTGCATGTCCATGAACAGCTTGGCGCTCTGTTCGAGATAGTTGCCGAGCATGCCCTGCATGGCGGGCGCCTGCATCTGCATGAACTGCTTCCACAGGTCGGGCGTGAGCAGCATCTTGTCGCCATAGACCTGCTTGGCCTGGTCCTGCAGCTTTTTCTGGATCGTGAGGAACGCCTTCACGTTCTGCTCCATGTACTGGCCCATGATCGTCTGCTGCGCGCTGCCGTAGAACCGGATCATCTGGGAGAGCATGTCGGAGCTGAACATCGGCACGCCGCCGCCTTCCTCGTCGAGGATGATCTGCAGGAGGATGTTGCGCGTCAGGTCGTCGCCGGACTTGGCGTCGATGACCTGGAATTCGATGTTCTCCAGCACCATCTGCTTTACGTCGGCCAAAGTGATGTAGCCGCTGTTTGCGGTGTCGTACAGCCGCCGGTTCGGGTACTTCTTGATCGTGCGTACCGGGTCGCTCATTTAATGCGCTCCTGCAAGTAAGGGGGTCATTATAACCCCCTGATTTATCGGGCGTTTGACTTTCTGACGGCCGATACCGCGCGTCCCTTGGTGCGCTGCACAAAAAAACCCTTGACTTGGGGTGGGGCCGTCCCTACAATTGGGTTTGTGCGGTGCAGCAATTACGCTAGGAACGAAGTGGAAACTGCGTGAAAACTGTGACCGCGGGCGGTTCAATCGGATTATCCGGGCCGCTCAAGCGCCCCATCTGCATATGGCGAAAGCCGGGGGTGGCGGGTCTGCCGGCAACGGCTGGCCCCGGAAGACGAACCGCTAACCAGCTTCAATCAAAAGGAACCTGCCATGTACAACGCTCAAGAACAGTTCGCTGAATTCAGCAAGACCAATGTCGCCCAGGCGACCAAGTTTGCGGCCCTCTCGATGGAAAATGCCGAGAAGCTCGTGAAGTTCAACCTCGCAGCCACCAAGGTTGCGATCGCCCAGTCGGTCGAAGGCGCGCAAGCTGCGTCATCGGTCAAGGACGTGCAAGACCTGCTCGCGCTGCGCACCAAGCTCGCCGAAGCGCAAGTCCAGCACGCGATGGGCTACTCGCGTCACTTGTACGAAATCGCCACGGAAGCGCAAGCCGGCTACTCGGCCCTGGCCGAAGAAGTGTTCGCCGTCTACACGAAGGGCATGGCGTCGTGGGTCGACCAGGCCAGCAAGTCGGCCCCGGCCGGCTCGGAAACCGCGATCAACGCGTTCAAGTCGACGATCGCCGCAACGACCGCCGCGTTCGACCAGTTCCAGAAGGCCAGCAAGCAAGTCGTGAACCTGGCCGATGCGAACGTGCGCCGTGCCGCCGCGACCGCGACGAAGACCGTCAAGGGCCGCAAGGCTGCGTAAGTAAAGCCAGCAGTCAGGTTTGTAATGAGGCGCCGGTGGGCAACCACCGGCGCAGCCTTCCTGGGCGCATGCGCAAGGGAACTTGAAAAATCCCGCGCTGTCCTTATGTAGAGGGTGATGTCTCCTTCTGTATCGATCTCCTCCTCCTGATTGATACAGCCTTGAGCCCTGCGATGCGAATCGCGGGGCTCATTTTTTTACGGCCGCCAACAGATCAATCTGCTGTCCCTGCCTCAGAACATGTGCTGTCCGCCGTTGATGGCGATGTTCGCACCTGTCACGAAAGCCGCTTCCTCGCTCGACAGATAAGCGACCAGGCCGGCCACCTCTTCGGGCTTGCCCAGGCGGCCCATCGGGATCTGCGGAATGATCTTCGAATCGAGCACTTCCTTCGGGATCGCCATCACCATCTTGGTCCCGATATAGCCGGGCGAAATCGTGTTGGACGTCACACCCTTGCGCGCGTATTCGAGTGCCAGCGCCTTGGTGAACCCGTGCATGCCGGCCTTCGCGGCCGAGTAGTTGGTCTGCCCGAACGCGCCTTTCTGACCGTTCACCGAAGAGATGTTGATGATCCGTCCCCAGCCGCGCTCCGCCATGCCATCGCACACCTGCTTGGTCATGTTGAAACAGGAGTCGAGGTTCGTCTTCATCACGGCATCCCAGTTGGCCTTATCCATCTTCTTGAATGTCATGTCGCGCGTGATGCCCGCATTGTTGACCAGTACGTCGACCGGGCCCACCTCTGCGGCGACTTTCTTCACGCAGGCCACGGCCGACTCGAAGTCGGCGACGTCGCACGCATAGGCGCGAAACGACAGTCCCTGCTTCTTCATCGCATCCAGCCATTCGGCGGCCTTGGTATTGCCCGGGGAATGCGTGGTGACGACGGTGTAACCCAGGGCGGCGAGCTTGATGCAGATCGCCTCACCCAAACCGCCCATGCCGCCCGTCACGAGTGCAACCCGATGCTTGTCCATGATCGTGCTCCTCTTTGCGTAGTTTGGTTGGTCTTGCCGTGTCCCAATATTGGTTATCGCTCTACAGCCAGCGCGACGCCCATGCCGCCGCCGATGCACAGCGACGCCAGTCCCTTCTTCGCGTTGCGCCGGCCCATCTCGTACAGGAGCGTGATCAGGACGCGGCAGCCCGACGCGCCGATGGGGTGTCCAAGCGCGATGGCGCCGCCGTTGACGTTGATCTTCGATGTGTCCCAGCCCATTTCCTTGTTGACGGCGCAGGCCTGCGCGGCGAAGGCCTCGTTGATTTCCATGAGGTCGAGATCCGCCGGTTTCCAGCCGGCCTTTTCCAGGCAGCGTTTCGACGCCCCCACCGGTCCCATGCCCATGATTGCCGGATCGACACCGGATGACGCATAGGCGTGGATGCGAGCAAGCGGCGTGATGCCCAATAGTTTCGCGCGTTCCGCGGTCATCACCAGCACTGCGGCTGCGCCATCGTTCAGGCCCGAAGCGTTCGCGGCGGTGACCGAGCCATCCTTCGCGAACGCCGGCTTCAAGCCTGCGATGCTCTCGAGCGTCGTGCCGTTCTTGATGAACTCGTCGTTCACAAATGCGACCGGATCATCTTTGCGCTGCGGGATCATCACCGGGACGATTTCGTCCTTGAATTTGCCGGCCTTTTGCGCGGCCTCGGCCTTGTTCTGGCTCGCCACCGCAAACTCGTCCTGCTGCGCACGCGTAATGCCATGCAGCTTGGCGACGTTTTCGGCAGTGGTGCCCATGTGGTACTGGTTGTAGACGTCCCACAACCCGTCGACGATCATCGTGTCGGTGAGCTTCGCGTCGCCCATCCGGAAGCCGTCGCGGGAACCGAGCAGCACATGCGGCGACGCGCTCATGTTTTCCTGGCCACCGGCAATCACGATGTCGGCGTCGCCGCAGCGCACGGCCTGCGCCGCCAGCATCACCGCCTTCAAACCTGAACCACACACCTTGTTGATCGTCATCGCCGGGATCGAATTCGGGAGGCCCGCTTTGATCAGGGCCTGGCGCGCGACGTTCTGTCCGCTGCCCGCGGTGAGGACCTGGCCCAGGATCACTTCGGAAATCTGTTCGGGTTTGACGCCGGATTGCGCGAGCAGCGCGCGAATCACGGTGGCGCCCAAGTCAGGGGCGGCAACCTTGGCGATCGAGCCGCCGAATTTGCCGATGGCCGTGCGCAACGCGCCGGCGATGACTATGTCGGTCATGATGGAATTGTTCCTTTGATTGTAAGGGTGCCCGAAGCGACTTCCCGCGGGACGCGCACGCAGACATCTTAGCGCAGCGCGCGGACCTGCGGCGTTCGGACCGGAGTGAACCCCGACCCGCGCCGGCGGTCTTTGGTCAGGCCTCAGGCCACTGCGTGAACATACTCCCCGGGGGCCGGCATGAGCGGGGGATACAAGTCATTACCGGTGTGCCTCGGCGCTTTGTTGCGCGCTCCGCCATGGCCGGCCAGCCACGCGTGCCAATGCGGCCACCAGCTGCCGGGAATGCTTTCGGCGCGTTCCAGCCAGTCGTCCGCGGTTTCGGTGACGAGGTCGTTGGTCCAGTAGTTTCGGCGCGCCGGATGCGGAGGATTTATCACGCCGGCAATGTGGCCCGAGGCGCCCAGGATGAACGCACAATCGCCGCCTAGAAGTTGCGTCGTCCGGTAGGCCGAGCGCCACGGCACGATGTGGTCGTCGCGGGACGCGTAGACATAAGTCGGGATACGTATCCGCGACAGGTCGATCGCGGCACCGGCCATCGTCAGGGCGCCTGACTCGCGCAGCTTGTTGTCGAGGTACATGTTGCGGAGGTAGTACACGTACCACGGGCCGGGCAGATTGGATGAGTCGCCGTTCCAGTAGAGGAGGTCGAACGCGGGTGGAGTTTCACCTTTGAGGTAATTGTTGATCACGTAATTCCACACAAGATCGTTGGCGCGCAGGCTCGCGAACGCCCCGGCCAGTTCGCTCCCATGCACACGCTCACCCGCGAGCAACGAGGGTTCGCGCGCGGCCAGCAATTCGCGCGAGACATAAACGCCGATTTCTCCCGGGTCGGCGAAGTCCAGCATTGCGGTCAGGAAGGTGGCGCTGGCGACACTCGCATCATGGCGCGCGGCGAGCACGGCAAGCGAGCAGGCGAGCAACGTACCGCCAACGCAGAACCCCAGCGCGTTCACGTTCCTGCTGCGCGAAATTTCGCGCGCGACGCGGATCGCGGTCAGCGCGCCCTGTGCGATGTAGTCGTCCCAGGTGAGGTGGCCCAGTTCCGGTGGAATGTTGCGCCAGGAAACCATGAATACCGTGTGCCCTTCCGCGACAGCGTGGCGAACCAGCGAATTTTCCGGCTTCAGGTCGAGGATGTAGTACTTGTTGATACAGGGCGGCACGATGACCAGAGGACGCTTGTGGACGGTGGGCGTGGTCGCGTCGTATTGGATCAGTTCGATCAGGTCGTTGCGGAAGACCACGCTGCCGGGTGTGGTCGCGAGATTCCGGCCGACCGTGAATGCGTTCTCGTCGGACATCGTGATGCGCCCCTTCTGCGCATCGTCGGCCAGATTGCGCAGCCCCTGCACGAGGCTCCCGCCCTCCGTCTCGAACGCCTTCGCGAGCACATCCGGATTGGTCGCGGGGAAATTGGATGGAGCGATGGCATCGAGGTATTGCCGGGTCGTGAACTCGACGCGGCGTTTTTCCGGTTCGGACAGCGGTGCCTGCCGCACCAGTTCCGTCACATATTCCGCGTAGAGCAGATAAGCCTGTTTCAGGAACGCGAAATAAGGCTGCTCGTGCCAAGCCGCCGTCCTGAAGCGGCGATCACCGGCAGCGGACTCGACCAGTTCGGGTAGCGTGCCGCCTGCCGCGGAAATCTGGAACACCGCCTGCGCCAGTGCCTGGAATCGGGGCTGGAAGCGCTCGTTCAATGCGGCAAGCAACTCCGGATTGCACGAGGGCATCGGCGGCGTTGCGGTAACGGCAGGCATTCCCGCCGACGAAGCAGCCTGCTGCCACCAACCGAGCCAGCTTGCCCCAAGCTGCTCCCATTGCCTCGCCAGATCCTGCCAGGGTTGTGGATCGTGTGGATCGAGGGGGGCCATGGTCATCGGGGCAAGTGCGTGGCGACAATGAGGCGGGCGGTCGGCAGCGGGTGCCCGACCCGGAATCGCGATGGTATCGCGCGCGCGGTCGTCGCTCAATGCGGGAGTACGAGGCGCACGCCCGCGATGATCGCAATGCCCAGCCCGATCGCCAGCAACTGCTTCGCGGTTTCGACGGGCTCCGGGCGGCGATGCAGGCTCGGGATCAGGTCCGCCACCGCGACGTACAGCAGGCTCGCTGAGGCAATCGCCAGCACCGTCGGCAGCAGCTGCGCCATGTCCGCCAACGCGAAGTATCCGGCTAGTGCGCCGGCGACGGTGGCCAGGCCGGCGGTGACGTTGAAGGCGAATGCCCGGGCGCGCGTGAAGCCGGAATGGATCAGCACGGCGAAATCGCCAACCTGCTGCGGGACGGCATGGGCCACGATCGCGAGCGTCGTGGCAATCCCTAATCCCGGACTGGCGAGGAACGCCGCGGCGATGACGACGCCGTCGCAGAAATTGTGCACGGCGTTGCCGATCAGGATCATGAGTCCCGAGCGGCCATGGTCGGCATGGACGTGCGCGTGCATCGCGTGATCATGTTCACTTTCGTCAATGTCCGGGCGGTGCTCCTCGTGGCCGTGCGCGTGCCGCCACAACACGAGTTTTTCCAGCAGGAAGAATGCGAGCAAGCCGGCAAGGACCGTGGCCATCACCCGTTCGGCGCTGCCTGTTTCCAGCGCGTGCGGCAACAATTCGAGGAATACCGCGCCCAGGAGCGCGCCCACCGCGAATGAGACCAGCCGCGATATCCATCCCGAGTGCAATGCGAGCGTACCGGCGGCGGCCACCGTCGACAGGACGCCTCCGGCGATTGCGGCAGCGAGGATAGAAGCGAGCGTGCTCATCGAATCAGGAGAAGGAATATCGGAGGAGAGAGAGCGGCGTGGTGCGGATACCGCAACGCAGCGGCATTATAGAGGCGATCATGTCGCGAGCCAGATAAGCGTGGCCATGCGTCCGGCATCCTTGTCCCCGCGAAAGGAAAAGAAGCGGCCGCTCTCGGTCATGGTGCAATGGCCGCCTCCCGCGACTGCAGTGACTCCCGCGCGGCCCAATCGGTGCCGCGCAAGTCCATACAGATCCGCAAGCCATTTTTCGTCGCGATCCGCCGCGAGCCATTTGCCTTCGCGATGCGGCGCGAAGAAGGTTGCCGCGCCGGCATCCGCCACGCAGAACGCAGCGTAGACATCGCGGCCCACTTCGAACATCTGCGGGCCGATGGCCGGGCCGAGCCACGCCACGATTTCGCGCGACGGGACGCGCATTGCGCGCAGCGTCGCTTCGAGGACGCCGGCAGCGAGCCCGCGCCAGCCCGCATGCGCCGCGCCAATGACGGTGCCCGCGCGATCCGCGAACAAAACCGGCAGGCAATCGGCCGTGCGCACACCGAGCACGACGCCAGGTGTGCGCGTCACTGCCACGTCCGCCGTGGGCGGCGATAACGACCGAGCCGCCATGTTGGAGCGGTCGATCACCACGACGTCTGCCCCATGCACCTGCGACAGCCACACCGGACTCGACGGAAGAAACTGCGCCAGGCGGCGCCGGTTCTCGAGCAGCGCGGCGCGTTCCACGTGCTGCGGCAGCGTGGCGCCCCCCAGGTCAAGCGAGGCGCGCGCGCCGACGGAAACCCCGCCGTTGCGCGTGGTCGACAGCGCGTGCACTGCGGGCGGCGCTTCCCAATCTGGAACGATCCAGTCGTGTCCCGCCTGCGCAAGACGTTGCGCCAGGGCAGTGGTCGTCATGCAAAGGTCATCGTGCAGAGCAATCACGCAACGCAGCGACCAGCGCGGAAAAATCGGGCGGCGGCGACGCTTCCCATTGCATTTCGGCGCGGGTCACCGGATGCACCAATCCCAACTTCTGCGCGTGCAACGCCTGTCGCGCAAAGGTTCGCGCCGCGGGCGGCAGCGCTGCGGCGGCGGCGCGGCGTCCGCGGTACGTCGGGTCGCCCAGCAAGGGATGTCCGAGCGCGGTCAGGTGCACGCGGACCTGGTGCGTGCGGCCGGTTTCCAGCCGGCATCGGACGAGCGTGGCGATACCGAACCTGGTGATGACGTCGACATGGGTTCGCGCGGGCTTGCCGGTCGCGACCACGGCCATCGACGTGCGCTGCGTCGGGTGGCGGCCGATCGGCGCGTCGACGGTGGTCGCGCGAGTGAGGTCACCATGCACCACCGCGAGATACTCGCGCGAAACCGTGCGCGCCTGCAGCTGCCGGACGAGATCGGTCTGCGCCTCGGGCGTCTTCGCGACGACCATGAGGCCGCTGGTGTCCTTGTCGAGGCGGTGGACGATGCCCGCGCGGGGCAGCGCGGCCAATGCCGGCGCGTGGTGCAGCAGGGCATTCAGCAGCGTGCCGTCCCAGTTCCCGCTGCCCGGATGCACGACGAGTCCCGCCGGCTTGTCCAATACCAGGATGGCGGCGTCCTCGAACGCAATCGACAGTGCAATCGCTTCAGGCGCGAACGAAGTCACGCGCGGATCGTGGCCTTCCGTGACCGCGATGGCTTCGCCGCCGCGCAATTTGGCGGACGGCTGGGTGGCCTCCACCGAATTGACGGTTACGAGGCCGGCTTCGATCCAGCCCTTGAGGCGGCTGCGCGAATGCTGCGGGAGCAATTGCGCGAGCGCCTGGTCGAGCCGCAGCCCGGCAGCGCCGTCCGGCACGGTCAGCGCGTGGCGCATCGGCTCGGCAAAGTGCGAAGTGGCCGGGTCCATGGGTCGGTTATAATTGCCGGCACGTAACAAGCAATTGAGCGGATGTCGATAATGAAGAAAATCGAATCATGGCGCACGGGAATCGCGTGCGTACTGCTTGCGCTGTCGTTCGCCGGCTGCAGCTGGCTGCCCGTGGGCAAGGATGAGACAGCGGGGTGGTCGGCCGACCAGCTCTATCGCGAAGCGCACGACGCTTTGACCTCCGGGAATTATACGCGGGCGACGAAGCTCTTCGAGTCGCTGGAGGCGCGCTATCCGTATGGCCGTTACGCGCAGCAGGCGATCCTCGAATCCGCGTTCTCGAACTGGCGCTCCGGCGAGCAGGCTGCCGCCATCGCGAATGCTGATCGATTCATCCGCACGTATCCCAATCACCCGAACGTCGACTATGCGTTCTACCTGAAGGGCCTCGTGCATTTCCGCGAGGACCAGGGCGTCTTCGGATACGTTTACGAGCTCGATCTCTCCGAGCGCGACCCGAAGGAAATGCGTTCGTCCTTCGCGGCATTCAAGGAACTGTCAAAACGCTTCCCCGAAAGCCAGTACTACGACGACTCGATCATGCGCATGAAATACCTCAACAATGCGCTCGGCTTGTACGAGGTCAAGGTTGCCCGCTACTATTTCAATCGTGGCGCGTACATAGCGGCATCCAATCGCGCGCAACTCTCGCTGATCAACAACCCGCAGACGCCGTCCAATGCGGATGCGCTCGATGTACTGGCGCAGAGCTACGAAAAACTGGGTCTCACCCAGCTCGCCGATGACTCGAGGCGCGTCCTGGCGAAAACGTTTCCCGACAGCAAGTACGTGACCGGCAGCAACGAGAAGCCGTGGTGGCAGATCTGGTCCCCGCAGGACACGACCTTCGGCGTGCAGCCCACGGGCCAGCTCGCGACCAAGCCTTGGTGGCAGTTCTGGTGACCGCCTAGGACAGGAAGGCGATCGCGTCGCTTTCCTCTCGCGTGCGCTGCATTGGCGGCAGCGCCTGCCAGATGCGCCGGCCATAGGGTTTGTCCACCAGGCGCGGGTCGCAGATCATCAGCACGCCGCGGTCCGTTTCCGTACGGATCAGGCGCCCGGCGCCCTGCTTGAGCGAAATGGCGGCCTGCGGCAATTGCCATTCCATGAACGGGTTGCGGCCGTCCGCCTTCAAGCGGTCGAGGCGCGCGGCAAACAGCGGGTCGTCCGGCGGCGCGAACGGCAGCTTGTCGATGACGACCAGCGACAGCGCATCACCCGGCACATCCACGCCCTCCCAGAAACTCGCGCTGCCGAGCAGAACGGCGTTGCCCAGCTGTCGGAAGCGAACCAGCAGTTCCGACTTCGAGCCGTCGCCCTGCACCAGCAATGGATAGTCGAGCCCTTCGCGCTCGAACGCCGCGGCAAGCCGCTCGCGCGCATGCTGCAACGCGCGCAATGTCGTGAACAACAGAAACGCACGCCCGCCGCTGGCGCGCAACAACGGCAGCGCCGCATCGACGACGGCGTCGGTATGGTCGAGCGAATTCGGCGCCGGCAGGTCGCGCGGCACGTAGAGCAGGCCCTGCGTGGAATAATCGAACGGGCTGTCCCACGCTCCCGTGGCGGCATGGTCGAGGCCGAGTTGCCCGGTATATAGCGAGAAATCGCGGCCGACCGCGAGTGTTGCCGACGTGAAGATCCACGCTCGCGCAGTGGACTCGACCTGGCGCTTGAACAACGGCGCCACCGAAAGTGGGGACGCCTGGAGGGCAAAGCCGTAGGGTGTCACGTCGATCCAGCGGATCCAGTCGCGGCCATCCTCGGGGCCATCAGGAATGGCGGTGTCCGCATCGCGCCAACGTGCCACTTGACGAGCGGATTCGTCCGCGCGCCGCGCAACCATTGCCAGATCTTCGCCGCGCTCGGCGAAGTGGCCGAGTTCGGTAGCGAGGCGGTCGAGCGTCGCCGCCAGGCCATCGAGCGCCTCCGCGAAGCCTTCGCGCTTGAGTGCCATGTCCCGCGAAAATTTTCCAGGGATGTTCCCGGCGGCCAGGCGCAACCTCTGGATGGCGGGAACGAGCTCCGTGGCGGCGTCAGGAAGTTCCGGCACGTCGCGCGCGGCCGTGC
Source organism: Burkholderiales bacterium (assembly GCA_043731765.1). Taxonomy (GTDB): domain Bacteria; phylum Pseudomonadota; class Gammaproteobacteria; order Burkholderiales; family Casimicrobiaceae; genus VBCG01. The sequence continues at coordinate 7,576 of JAYTIR010000296.1, read as the reverse complement.
GCGAAATGACCTCCGCATCGCGCGCCAGCTCGGCCAGCTGACCGCCGCCGACCTGCTCGCCGAAGAACAGCGTTGCCGTGTCCGGCAACTGGTGGGCTTCGTCGAGGATCACGGTGTTGCAGTTCGGCAGGAGTTCGGACACGCCTTCGTCGCGCAGCATCACGTCGGCGAAGAAGAGGTGATGGTTGACCACGACGACATCCGCGTCGAGCGCATCGCGCCTTGCCTTCAGGACAAAACAATCACCGTGGTACGCGCAATTCTGGCCGAGGCAGTTATCGCGCGTCGACGTGACGAGCGGCCAGATCGTCGCGTTCTCCGGCACGTCGGCCAATTCGGCGCGATCGCCGCGCTGGGTCGCCCGCGAAAAGGCGATGATCTTTTTCAGATGGCGCGCGTCGTCCCGCGACGGCAGCCGGTCTTCGTGCGACGCACGCTCGAGGTGGTAGTGGCATACGTAGTTGGCGCGGCCCTTGAGCAGCGCGATGGTCAGCGGCACGCGCAATGCGTCGCGCACCAGTGGCAGATCGCGCTCGTACAGTTGATCCTGCAGCGTCTTGGTGCCGGTGGAGACGATCACCTTGCCGCCGTAGAGCAACGCCGGGACGAGATAGGCGAAGGTCTTGCCAGTGCCCGTGCCGGCTTCCGCGACCAATTGTCCGCGCGAGGCGATGGTCTGCGCCACGGCCTGGGCCATCGCGAGTTGCTGCGGCCGGAAATGAAAGCCCGGCAGTTCGCGCGCGAGCGTGCCGCCTTCGCCGAATATCGCGGCGAGTGCTGCGTCGTCGGCGGAAACCGGTGTCGCGTCCGGCGCGCTATCGGTGGGCAAATCGTCCGTCACGTCGGCCGGCGCGCGATTGCCTGTCAGTCGGGCCGCGAATTCAGCTTTCAGGGAGGCGTTCAGCGGGCCCTCAGTGGGCAGTTGGTTTGGCAGGCGCCGCCGGCGCCTTGGACTTGGCACGCGCCGCCGGCGCCCTGGGCGCAGTGGCTACCGCCGTGCGAATGGATTCGGTCCAGATGACGAACGCGACGTAGGGCCGCGCGACGCGGCTCTGGTAGGCCTCGTCGGATTCACCCGCCTTCCAGGTGAGTCCGGCCAGCGCTTCCAGCCACAGCTGCTGCAACGTGCGCAGACCGTTGATGGCTTCCTTGGAGGGCGTGGCCTCGACAAGCGCCGCCTGGTAAGGACGCGTGATGTTGACCTTCTGCTTGTCGATGCAGTATTCGCTTTTGGCGCCGTTCACACCCTGCTGCGACTTTTCATAGCCGAATTCGATGACCTCGATGCTCTTGATATGGCGACACATCGTGTACAGGTGGCGGACGGCGTCGAGATAGCAGTCGAGTCCCGAATTGGAATTGTTGGGACAGATGTAGTTGCTTCCGGGCTGGAACTTCTGGGCGGTCGCGGTCGGTGCGAACGCGCCGGAGGCGAATGCCAGCGCGATTACGAACGTGCGAACTAACAAGTGAACTAAGGCGCGGGAACGAGTCGACATGGCGGTCGCGGAAATGGAGGGGCGATCGCGAATGCTACCGCGCGGGACGCGCGCGCGGGAAGTCCGCTGAAAGTCTTATGCCTTATCGGACCGTTTCAATGAAAACCGCCGGGCGCTGCCGGCGGTCTCGACGACACGACAAATGCGGGTCCCTCGTCGTCATACTCCTCGGGATTGACCCGGAACTGCGTTGGGTCAAATGGTCACGCCGCCGGAAACCTCGATGACGGCGCCGTTGATGTACGACGCTTCGTCCGACGCCAGCCACGCATACGTATTGGCGATTTCCTCGGGCTGCCCCAGGCGGCCCATGGGCACCTTGTCCTCGATCATCTTGAGGACCTTGGCCGGCATCGACGCGAGGATGGGGGTGTGGATGTAGCCCGGGCAGATCGCGTTTGCGCGGATACCCTTGCTGCCCAGTTCGCGCGCCCACGTCTTGACCATGCCGATGACGCCAAACTTGGTCGCGGCATAGTTGGTCTGGCCGAAGTTGCCGTAGATGCCGACGATCGACGAGGCATTGAGAATGCAGCCCGAATTCTGCGCGAGCATGATGTCGACGACCGCCTTGGTGCAGTTGTAGACGCCCTTCAGGTTGACATCGATGACGCGGTCGAACTGCTCTTCGCTCATCTTCCTGAACTGCGCGTCCTGCACGATGCCCGCATTGTTGACCAGGGTGTCGATCCGGCCCCACTTGGCCATGACGCCTTCGACCATTTGCGCGATGCTGGCTTTGTCGGTGACATCGACGCGGTAGGCTGCCGCTTCCCCGCCCGCGTCGTGAATCAATCTGACCGTTTCGTCGACCGCCACGGTGTTGATGTCACATACGGCGACCTTGGCGCCTTCCTTGGCGAACTTGATGGCGGTTGCGCGGCCGATGCCTTGCGCCGCGCCGGTGATGATCGAGACCTTGCCCGTCAAACGCATGGGTTTCCCTTGGTTGACCTCTTTTTGCGCCCGTCAGGCATTCCCGGGGGCGGCTAAACCGTCCAAATATAGCGGGAAATGCTGCGTTGCACAAGTCTGAATGCAGGTTTCGTGACAGCCTCGGGGTCAGTGTTCACTATTGTTAATTATTAAATATCTAACAATGAGTTACAGTTACTCAGCTGAATATTTTTGAGCAGGCGCGTCGGGCGGTACCGAGGTCTCCGCCGCGTGGCATGCTGCAATGGCGCGGTGGCCGGGTCGGCAACCGGTCAGGCCGGCAGCCAATGCTCGATCGTCAGCTGCAGCGACGTGTTGCCCTGCCATTCGTTGATTTCCGGCCGGAACGCGGCGTGGATACGCGGCGGGAGTGGATCGGCGTAGTTGAACAGGATGGCGTCGAAGCGCTCCTTACCGCGCGCGAGTACCAGGCGCGAGTGCTTCCCGCCCACCACCCGGGTCTCCCGCACGTCGAACGTGTCGTCGAAGGCGGGTGCCGGCATCCCTTGTCCCCACACCCGCTCCCGCAACGATGCGGCCAGCTCGATGGTCAACTCGCCCGGCGGAAGCGTGCCGTCGGACTCGTGGGTGCGGTGCAGCTGCGCCGGCGTGAGCCAGTCGCGTGCGACCTGCTCGAACGCGGCGGCGAATGACGGCAATCCCGGTTCGTCGATGGTCAGTCCGGCGGCGAAGGCATGGCCACCGAAGCGTGCGATGAGTCCCGGGGCGCGCTTGGTCACGAGGTCGAGCGCGTCGCGCAAATGGAAGCCGTCGATCGAGCGGCCGGAACCTTTGAGTTCGCCGTTGCTGCCGCGCGCGAACACGATGGCGGGCCGGTGGAAGCGGTCCTTCAGCCGCGAGGCGACGATGCCGACGACACCCTGGTGCCACTCCTCGCGATAAAGGCACAATGTGAATTGATCGGACGCCGTCGTGTCGTCCACGCTCGCCAAATCCGCGAGTGCCTCTTCCTGCATCGATGCTTCAACGTCGCGACGTTCGCGATTGAGGCGGTCGAGTTCGCCCGCCAGCGCCGTCGCCTCGCTGGTGGTTGTGGCCAGCAGGCAGCGGATCCCGAGCGACATGTCGGCCAGGCGGCCCGCGGCATTGAGGCGCGGACCAGCGACAAAGCCCAAGTCGAATGCGGTGGCACGCCGTGCATCGCGGCCAGCGACCGCAAAAAGCGCAAGCACGCCGGGCTGCGCGCGACCGGCACGGATTCGCGCCAGACCCTGCTCGACGAAGATCCGGTTCACCTGATCCAGCCGCACCACATCGGCCACGGTGCCGAGCGCGACCAGGTCGACCAGGTCGGCCAGATTCGGCTCGTCGCGATTGGCGAACGCGCCCTGCGCGCGCAGAAGCGAGCGCGTGGCGAACAGCACATAGAACATGACACCCACGCCGGCGATGTGCTTGCTCGGGAACGTGCAGCCGGGCTGATTCGGATTCACGATGATCGCGGGCGACGGCAGCATCTCACCCGGCAGGTGATGGTCGGTGATCAGCACGTCGATGCCGCGCGCGGCTGCGGCGGCGACGCCGTCCACGCTGGCGATGCCGTTGTCCACGGTGACCAGCAGTTGCGGCTTCATTTCCGCGGCCAGCGCCACGATTTCCGGCGTGAGGCCATAGCCGAACTCGAACCGGTTGGGCACGATGAAGTCGATGTCCGCCCCCATGGCGCGCAGGCCTCGCAAACCGACTGCGCAAGCGGTGGCGCCGTCCGCGTCGTAATCGGCGACGATGACGATTCGTTCGCGCGCCGCGATTGCGCGTGACAATCGTTTCGCCGCGGCATCGATTCCCTTCAGTCCATCATGTCGCGGCAGCGCGGCGAAGCCGTGGTCCAATTCGGCCATCGCTGAAATGCCGCGCGCCGCGTAGATGCGTGCCAGGACGGCGGGCAGTCCCGCAGCGGCCAGCGCCAGCGCGGCCGGTGGGACTGTGCGGCGGACAATCTCGACGGTCATGCGTCATCTTCGTCAGGCAATTGCGACGCAAACGGGCGCGTCGCAAATTTCGCGAGCACGCGGCGGTTCCATGCGGGCCGTTGCGCTCGCCACGCTGCGGCGATGCCCTTGCCGTCGGCGAACAACTGGAGCGACGCGAGCGTGCCGCGCTCGAGTGCTGCGACCGCGGGGCCGAACCAGTTGCGATCGAACAGGGAAGTGTTTGCATCGTTCGCAGGTTCCAGCACCACGGTGGCGCTGTCTTGCTTCGGCAGTGCCGCGAAGTCGGCTGGCGATTCGCGCACGGCGTTGCCGCGCAGAAGTGCCAGGCCGCGCGCCACGTCCCCGGCCCTACTGGGCGCCGCGAAAATCGCCGTCGCCGGTGCGTGCGCAATGTCCGCAAGTCGACCGCCCTCCGAAATCCAGATTCCCGTCACTGGTACGCGCCCGCGCGCCTCACGCTCGATGTTCGCCGGGTGTTCGTGCAGCAGCATCTGCATCTCGCTCAACCAGCGGCGCCACTGCCCGGCATCGTTGCCGCTGGGGAGCCAGGGATAGACCGCGCCGCGCACTGCCGAAAGCGGGGTTGTCGCAAGATCGGGCGCGTGGTCGACCGTGACGAACCACGCGTCGGGTCGTGGAGCGCGGAATGCGAGGCCATCGCGGCCAAAATGCGCGTTGAGTGATGCAATCAGCGTGTCAGCGTCGCCGGCGTCGAGATCGTCGATGCGCGCGGCGAGCACGACATCGGATCGCCCTGCGACGAGTGAGACCGGATCGGCGCGCAACACATAGCGGTTTCCCGGATCGAGTCCCGCGCCGAGCGCGGCGAGGGATGCGATGCCAGGCGCGCCGGATGTGGCCGATTCAGAAACCAGATACGAATCAAGCCGTCCGCGCTGGGTTGTTGGTGCGCCGGCAAAGTGTGCGAGTCGGGCCAACGACGGCACTGCGGCCAGCGTTTCGCGACTTTGCGCCAGCAGATCGGGAACGGCGAGAGTGAGACGCATGGCGGGTGGATGGCCACATCACGGATGCGCGGTGCGGAACCATGTCGGTCGGGTCGAGTCTAGCATGCGATAATCGCGGCCCGTTGCATGCGCAGCGTCGGCATTTGCGTCGACGTTCGCCTTCGCAAGTAATTGTCCTGACGTCCCGGCCAAAAAAGCCAAGGCACTTCCACTTGTCCCCCTACGAACTGGCCGTCGGCCTTCGCTACACGCGCGCCCGCAAGGGATCCGGGCGCAATACGTTCATTTCGTTCATCTCGCTGATGTCGATGGCCGGCATAGCGCTGGGCGTGGCGGCGTTGATCGTCGTGCTGTCCGTGATGAACGGGTTCCAGCAGGAACTGCGCAATCGAATCCTCGCGGTCGCATCGCACATCGAGGTGCAAGGCATGCCGCAGCTCGACGATTGGCCGAAGATCGCCGCCATCGCGAAGCAGGATCCGCGCGTCATCGGCGCCGCGCCCTATGTCCTCGGGCAGGCGATGCTGGTTGCGGGTAACGTCAACCGCGGCGCGCTGGTCCGCGGCATCGACCCGGCACTCGAAGATTCGGTGGCCGACATCGGCAGCCACATGCGCCGTGGGTCGCTGGCCGGTCTTGCGCCCGGTTCGTTCGGCATCGTGCTGGGTGGTGAACTCGCGCGGGGCTTAAGCGTCATGCCCGGCGATTCCGTAGTCGTGATCACACCGCAGGGCACGATCACGCCGGCCGGGACGCTGCCGCGCGTGAAGAGCTTCAAGGTGGTCGGCATCTTTGAAGTCGGCATGTATGAATTCGACAGCGGGCTGGCCCTCGTCAACATCGAGGACGCGAAGAAGCTGTATCGCTTCGACGGCGTTTCCGGCGTGCGCCTGAAGCTCGACGACCTGTACGCGGCACCCATGGTCGCGCGCGACCTGTGGCAGAAGATGCCGGTGTCGGCAGACGTGCGCGACTGGACCCGCAATCACGCGAACTTCTTCCGCGCCGTGCAGATCGAAAAGCGCGTCATGTTCATCATCCTCACGCTGATCGTCGCCGTAGCTGCATTCAACATCGTGTCCGCGCAGGTCATGGTCGTGACCGACAAACAGGCGGACATCGCGATTTTGCGCACGCTGGGGGCTGCGCCGTTGTCGATCATGGCAATCTTCATCGTGCAGGGCGCGCTGATCGGAATCATCGGTACCTTGATCGGTGTTCTTGGGGGCATCCTTCTCGCGCTCAACATCGGCACCGTCGTTCCGCTGCTCGAGCGCCTGTTCAACACGCAGTTCCTCGACAAGTCGATCTACTACATCAGCGACCTGCCGTCGGATCTGCAGCGCGGCGATGTAATCACGATTTCCGCCATCGCGCTCGGCTTGGCACTCATCGCCACAATCTACCCTGCGTGGAAAGCCGCGCGGGTCAATCCGGCGGACGCCTTGCGCTATGAATGACCCGCATCCAAAAGTCCTGGCGCCGGTGCTCAGTTGTCGCGGGCTCGCCAAGACCTACACCAGCGGCCCGCTGAACGTGGCCGTGCTGAACGGCGTCGATCTCACCGTGATGCCGGGCGAGCGCCTTGCGATCGTCGGCGTCTCCGGATCGGGCAAAAGCACGCTCCTGCACCTCCTGGGCGGTCTCGATGTACCGACTTCAGGCGAGGTGAGTGTTGACGGAGTCGCCTTTGCGTCGCTGTCGGAGTCCGAGCGCGGACAGGTGCGCAACCGTGCGCTGGGCTTCATGTACCAGTTCCACCATTTGTTGCCGGAGTTCAACGCGGTCGAGAACACGGCGATGCCGCTGTTGATCCGCCGCATGTCGCCACGCGAGGCAAGCGCCACGGCCGCCGCAATGCTGGCGCGCGTCGGATTGGCGCACCGCCTGAAGCATCGTCCCGGCGAACTGTCCGGTGGCGAGCGGCAACGCGTAGCCCTGGCGCGCGCGCTGGTCACGCAACCCAGGTGCGTGCTCGCGGATGAGCCCACCGGCAACCTCGACCGCCGAACGGCTGGCGAAGTTTTCGACCTCATGCTCGAACTCAATGCCGTGGTCGGCACGGCCATCGTGATCGTCACGCACGATCCGGACCTCGCGGCGCGTACCGACCGCACGCTGCATCTGGTCGACGGGGTGCTGCGTTAGTTGCCAGCTACGGACCAGGGACGCACATCCCCACGCCGATGCCCGCACCTTCGGCTATGTAGCCCTTGGC
>JAYTIR010000295.1:0-30201 GCA_043731765.1 Burkholderiales bacterium | reverse complement strand
GCGGAACTGCCCCCTCTTGCCGAGCTCGATTCCTCCCACCTCCTGGAGATGCCTGATGCCCCCACCAAGGCCGCCGAGACGGCATTCGCACACGCGAGTCCGCTCCTCGGAAACGATGCAGCAGCCGAACCTGGCGCTGAACGCGATAGCCGAGAGCCTCCCGCCGGCGAAACACAAACGCTCCACTGACGAAATCTTCAACGAGCCGCAGCGGCTGCACAAGGTCCTGGCCTCGTGCGGGTTCGGCTCGCGCCGCGCGATGGAGGACATGATCATTGCCGGCCGCATCACGGTGAACCGGCTGCCGGCGGAAGTCGGGCAGAAAGTCGGCCCCGGCGACGAGGTGCGCATCAATGGCGAACTCGTGAAGGTGCGCTTCTCCGAGCCGCGACCGCGCATCCTCATGTATCACAAGCCGACCGGCGAAATCGTCACGCGTGACGACCCGGAAGGCCGCCCGACGGTATTCGAGAAGTTGCCCAACATCGGCAACGGCAAATGGATCAATGTCGGGCGCCTCGATTACAACACCGAGGGCCTGATGCTGTTCACCAATTCCGGCGAACTCGCCAACCGCCTCATGCATCCGCGCTACGAAGTCGAGCGCGAGTATGCGGTGCGCATCATGGGCCGCCTTACCGACGAGCAGATGCAGACGCTGACGACGGGTGTGGAACTCGACGACGGTCCGGCCAAGTGCGAAAAGGTGGAAGACGGCGGCGGCGAAGACGAAGGGGCCAATCATTGGTATCACGTGGTGCTGAAGGAAGGGCGCAACCGTGAAGTGCGGCGGCTGTTCGAGGCGCTGGGACTCACCGTGTCACGACTCATCCGCACGCGTTATGGAACGCTGGCCATGCCCTCGGTCATGAAACGCGGCGACACACTCGAACTGGAGCCCGCTGAAGTGGGGGCCGTGCTGGAATCGGCTGGACTGAAACCTTCAGGGGGACCGCCCGGACAACCGCGATCGGCCGGCGGCAAAGCGAATCGTGGCCGACATCAGAGTGGACGGCCGCAAGGTCAGCAGGGCCAACCTGGTCAACACGGGCAGCAACGACAACCGGGACAACCGGGACAACCGGGACAGTCGCGCCAGAATAGTGAGCAACGGCATCAGGGTCAGCAACGACACCAGGGACAACAGCGCAGGCAGGGTCAGGATCCCAACGCGCCACCAGCGGGCGACGGCAATGTTGCGCTTCCCCCCGGTCAACCGGGACAACGTCCGCATGGAAAACACGGCGGGCGCCCACGCGGGAAGGGCGGCCCCCGACCCGAGGGCTTTGGCGGTCAGGGCATGGGACAAGGACAGGGGCAGGGACCAGGCCAGGGCGGAGAACAGCGTCCGCAACGAACTCGCACCGATTTCGACACTCAGCAACCCCAGAGCAATGCCAACGCGTCGCCCTTCGCGGGTAATCGAATGGGCGTTCCCGGTGGACCTCGTGGCGGACAGCGCGGAGGCCCGCCTGGGCAAGGCGGATTTGCCAACCGTGGGAACCGCAGCGGACCGCGAGGCCGTCCCGGGGGCGGCCAGGGCAACGGACAATATCGTGCGAAAGGTGGAGGGCAGGGCGGCGGCCAAGGAGGCGGTCAGGGCGGCGGCCTAGGTGGAGGCAACGCGCCGCGTCGCAATGGCCCGCCGCGCGGCGAGGCCGACGGCAATGTGGCGGTGCCAGAAGCCGACGCCAACCGCGCGCCGCTGGAAGAGGCCAACGGCAACATCGCTTTGCGCAATCCGGTGGTGCCGCGCGACGACGACGATTGACCTGTCGGTCAGCGGCCGAACCGCGCAGGTCGCTTGGCGAGAAACGCCGTGATGCCTTCGACGAAATCTTCGGTGCCCGCGCACGCGCCGAAACTCACTGCTTCGGCGTCGAGTTGCCCGGACAACGTGCGTCCCGACGATTCGCGCAACAGGCGCTTGGCATTGCGGATCGCCATGACCGGACCGGTAGCCAGGGACTCGACGACGACGGCGACGGCATGCTCCAACTCCGCGGCGGGAACGACGCGGTTCACCAGACCGAATTCCAGCGCCCGCCGCGCATCGAAGCGCTCGCCCAGCAGCAGGATTTCCATGGCCCGGCGCATGCCGACGATGCGCGGCAGCGACCATGAACCGCCACCATCGGGAGTGAGTGCGATGTTGCGGTATGCCGAGGCGAAATACGCGTCCTCCGCCGCGATCACGAGGTCGCACGCATTCATGAGCGACAGTCCGAATCCGGCGACTGCGCCGTGGACCTGTCCGACAACGGGATGCGGCATGCGATGAAAATGTTCAATGGCCGAATGCAACCGGCCGATCATGTGGCGAAAATCCGCGTTGCGTTTTTCCGGCGGTTTGTCGAGCTCACCGGCAAATGTGCGCAAATCGCCTCCGGCCATGAAGTGGCGGCCCGCACCGCGCAACACGACCACTCGCAGCGCGTCGTCGGCGGCAACGTCGGCCGCTGCCGCGACCAGCGCATCCATCAGCCCGAAGTCGAGCGTGTTGAGCGCATCGGGACGATTGAGCGTCAACGTCGCGACAGCGCCGTTGCGTTCGACCAGCAGTGGGGAGGTCATGGTGGGGGCCTTTCAGAATGCTGATTCTTGAACGGCGAAGCCGTCTCCAGTTCGCCGGCCGTGTGCGCAATGTCGACGCGTTCGCGCGCGCAATAATCGGCAATTGCCGCCGCGAATCCGCTGTCGCCGATGACATGCAGCGAGTGCGTTTTCACGGGCAGCAGTCCGCGCGCAAGTTTATGGACGCCCTGCGCGCCGCCTTCGAAGCGGGTGAGGCGCTGCTCAATGCAGAACTCGATGGATTGGTAATAGCAGGCTTCGAAGTGAAGGCCTGACACGAATTCGGTGGTTCCCCAGTACCGTCCCCAAAGCGCCTCGTTGTCGTGGAGGCCGAGTGCCGCGCATATCCGGCGACCGCGGCGCGAGCCGAAGACGAGCAACAGGTTTTCGGGGAGCGTGGCGCCGATGCGTTCGAAGAATTCGAGGTTGAGGTAAGGAGTCGAGTGATGTTCGCGGTACGTCCGTTCATAGCGGCCGTAGAAAAATTCCCAGTCTTGAGATGTGATGTCAGGTCCGCGAATGCGCTCGAACGTCACGCCGGCTTCCGCGACCTTGCGCCGGTCCTGCCGCACCTTCTTGCGTTTTTCATGCGAGAACGTGGCCAGGAAGTCTGCGAAGTCGCGGTAGCCGGGATTGGTCCAGTGAAATTGCAGTCCTGCGCGGACAATCATTCCCATTGCCTCGCCTTCGACGGTTTCCTGCGGCGTCGGAAACAGTACGTGGAGGGAGGAGTGACCGCCGTCGTTGACGCGGTCGATTGCATGCTGGAGCAGCGCGCGGCGGGTCGCGGCATCGAATGCCAGCACGCGCGGTCCGGGCACCGGCGTGAACGGAATCGCGACGAGCCATTTGGGGTAATAGCGCCGGCCGTGACGACGATAGGCATCGGCCCAGCCCCAGTCGAAGACGTATTCACCGTAGCTGTGCGCTTTCGCATAGCGCGGAAGCGCACCGATCAAGGCGCCGTCGTGCCATGCAGTGATGTAGCGCGGTGACCAACCGGTCTCGGGCGAGGCGCACCCCGTGTCGTGCAACGCGGTGAGAAAGGCATGCGACAGGAACGGTTGCGAACCGGCTAGCGCATTCCACGACGCGGCTGGGATGTCGGCAAGTGCCACGTCATCGCGAATCACGGGCGACGCGACGACGGGCAAGGACGGCGGAGTGAAGGGAACCGGGGCACGCATGAGCGGGACTCTCGATTCTCCCGGTATTGATCGCGATGCTCAAGGACTTATGCGTTGCCGTCCCATCAAGCCGACCCTGGAGGGCACGGGTGTAAAATTGCTGCATGAGATTGGCGATCGCGCAACTCAACCAGACTGTCGGCGATCTCCCGGCCAACGCCCGCGGCATTCTCGACGCGGCTGCGCAGGGTAATGCGGCCGGTGCGTCGATGTTGGTCACCCCCGAACTCTCATTGTGCGGGTATCCACCGGAGGACCTGGTACTCCGGCCGGCGTTCCTCGACGCCTGCGCGCGCGAACTCGCGGCGTTGGCGGCACAGGTCACTTCGGGCGTGCTGGTGGTCGGCTTCCCGGAGCGGTACGATGGCCAGCGTCACAACGCCATGGCGGTCATTCGCGACGGCCGCGTCGCGCAGGTCTATCGCAAGCAGTGCCTGCCGAATTACACCGTGTTCGACGAGCAGCGCTATTTCACGCCAGGCAACGCGCCGTGCGTGTTCGATGTCGACGGCGTGCGCTTCGGCCTCGTCATCTGCGAAGACATCTGGTTTCCCGCGCCCGCCGCGCGCGCGCAGGTTGCCGGGGCGCAGGTGCTGCTGGTCGCGAACGGCTCGCCCTATCACACGCGGCAGCAGGCACTTCGTTGCGAGCAGGCGCGCGCGCGCGCCGGCGAGATCGGCTTGCCCATCGTGTACGTCAATCGCGTCGGCGGCCAGGACGAGCTCGTGTTCGACGGTGCTTCATTCGTGCTGGACGCGGACGGCGCGCTTGCGCAGCAGTTGCCGGCGTGGCATGAGACGGTCGCGATCGTCGACTTCGACGGCGCACGCCCGAAGCACGTTCGCGGCGCACTCGATCCGCGGCTGGAATCGCATGTCTACGATGCGCTGGTCATGGGCGTACGCGACTACGTGCAGAAAAACCGCTTCCCCGGCGTCCTGCTCGGACTTTCGGGCGGTGTCGATTCGGCGCTGACACTGGCAGTTGCCGTCGATGCGCTGGGGCGCGACAAGGTTCGCGCTTTGATGCTGCCGTCCCCGTACAACGCGTCGATCAGCCTCGAGGACGCGCGCGAAATGGCCGGCATCCTGGGTGTGCGTTACGACGAGATTCCGATCGAGCCGGTATTTTCCGCGTTCCTCGACACGCTCGCGCCGGAATTCGCCGATCTGGCGCCGGACGCCGCGGAAGAAAATATCCAGGCGCGCATTCGCGGGACATTGCTGATGGCCCTGTCGAACAAATTCGGGTCGATCGTTCTGACTACCGGCAACAAGTCGGAGATGGCCGTAGGCTATGCGACGCTGTACGGGGACATGGCCGGAGGCTTTGCGGTGTTGAAGGACATTCCAAAAACACTCGTGTACCGCCTGTCGAATTACCGCAACAGTCTGGGACGCGTCATTCCGGAACGGATCATCACGCGCGCGCCGTCGGCGGAGTTGCGGCCCGACCAGACCGACCAGGATTCGCTGCCGCCGTACGAGGTGCTCGACGGCATTCTCGAGGCCTATGTCGAATATGACTTGAGCCCGGCCGAAATCGTGGCCAAGGGTTTTCCTGCCGAAGCTGTTGCCAAGGTTGTCCGCCTTATCAAGCTGAGCGAATACAAACGCCGGCAATCGGCCGTCGGCATTCGCATCACGGCGCGCGGTTTCGGCAAGGACTGGCGCTATCCGATCACGTCGGCGTGGAACGACTGGGCAACGCTGCCGCCGCCCGCTCCTGCCCGGTAGAACGGGGGAAGTCGTTCGTGTAAGCTAGCGCAGCAGCCTGCCTGTCGCTTTCGCCGGAGTGGTCATGAAGAAAATTGAAGCAATCGTCAAGCCGTTCAAGCTCGATGAGGTCCGCGAAGCTCTCTCGGAACTGGGCGCAACCGGACTGACGGTCACCGAAGTCAAGGGCTTTGGCCGGCAGAAGGGCCACACGGAGCTTTATCGTGGCGCTGAGTACGTCGTCGATTTCCTGCCCAAGGTGAAAGTGGAGGTCGTGCTTCCCGACAGCATGGTCGAGCGTGCCGTCGAGGCCATCGTCAAGGCCGCGCATACCGGAAAGATCGGCGACGGCAAGATCTTTGTGACCACCGTCGAACAGGTGGTGCGAATTCGTACCGGCGAGTCCGGCGAAGCGGCGATCTGATCGTCCCCTGAATTGCTTTCCAGGACGACCAACGCCCTGCAACCCTATCACCACGGAACACCACCATGTCGATGCTGAAGGATTTTCGGGACTTCGCCGTCAAAGGCAACGTAATGGACCTCGCGGTTGCCGTGATCATCGGTGCGGCATTCGGCAAGATCGTCGATTCGCTGGTCAAGGACATCATCATGCCGGTGATCGGTCGCATTTTCGGCGGCCTCGATTTCCAGAATTATTTCCTCGTGCTCGGCAATCCTCCGGCGGGGTACAGCGGGCCGATGACCTATGAGGCACTTAGCAAGGCCGGCGTCCCGCTGTTGGCGTACGGCAATTTCATTACGATCGTGATCAACTTCGTCATTCTGGCTTTCGTGATTTTCATCATGGTGAAGCAACTCGCCGCGGCCAGGGCGCGTCTCGAGGCCAAACCTGCCGCACCCGCGGCGCCGGCGGAGGACGTCTTGTTGCTGCGCGAAATTCGCGACGCGTTGAAGAAATAGCTGTCGATACCTATCGGAGGAAGTCCATGAAACGCATTTCATTCCTGCCCGTGCTCGGCACGGCGCTGGCGTTGGTCCTTGCCGGTCCCGCGGCGGCCGACATCAACATCGGCGTGACCCTTTCTGCCACCGGTCCGGCGGCCTCGCTCGGCATTCCGCAGAAGAACACGATCGAGTTGGTGCCGAAGACAATCGCGGGCGAAAAGATCAACTGGATCGTCCTTGACGACGCGTCGGATACGACCAAGGCGGTGACCAACGCGCGCAAGCTGATCAGCGAGGACAAGGTGGACGTCATCGTGGGATCGTCGACCACGCCCAACTCGCTGGCTATGCGCGAGGCCGCTGCCGATTCCGGGACGCCGATGCTCTCGATGGCGGCATCCGCGGCGATCATCAATCCAATGGATCCGAAGACGCGCTGGGTGTTCAAGACGCCGCAGAACGATGCGCTGATGGCCGACGCGGTGGCGGTCAGCATGAAAGCCAACGGCGTGAAGACGATGGGATACATCGGGTTCGCCGATGCCTACGGCGACGGTTGGCTCGCGGAGATCAAACGCTCGGCGCAGACGGCAGGCATCAAGGTCGTCGCCGAAGAAAAGTACAACCGCAACGATCCATCGGTCACGGGTCAGGTGTTGAAGCTCATCGCGGCCAATCCGGATGCGATCCTCATCGGCGCCGCAGGTACGCCCGGCGCCACGCCAGCAAAGGAACTGGCCGCGCGCAATTACAAGGGCAAGGTCTACCAGACGCACGGTGTGGCCAATCCGGATTTCCTGCGCGTAGTCGGCAAGGACGGCAATGGCGAGATCCTCCCCGCAGGTCCGATGCTGGTGTATGAGCAGTTGCCCGATTCGAACGAGGTCAAGAAGACTGCGGCGGATTACGTTACCAAGTACGAACAGAAATTCGGAACGCGCACGACATTCGGTGGACACTTGTGGGATGCCTACCTGCTCCTCGCGAAGGCCATTCCCGAAGCGCTCAAGACGGCGAAGCCGGGCACGAAGGAATTTCGCATTGCACTTCGCGATGCCCTGGAGAATTCGAACGTGGTCGGGACGCACGGCGTGTTCGTGATGAACGCCAACGACCACAACGGCCTCGACAATCGCGCCCGCGTGATGGTGAGGATCGAGAACGACAAGTGGGTGCTGGTCAAGTGATACAGGGTCACCGACCGCGGGCAGGCTGAGCGCCTTCGCCGTCGCTTCACGGTCCGGTCGGATCCGCAAGCGCCGCGCAGCGACTCGCCGCCACAAATCCGCCGATGGATATCACGATCGCCGCGCTGCTCGCGCAGGATGGCATCACGAACGGTGCGATCTATGCGTTGCTGGCGCTGGCGCTCGTGCTCGTGTTCACCGTCACGCGAGTCGTGTGGATACCCTCCGGCGAATTCGTTGCCTGGGGCACGTTGACGTTGGCCAGTTTGCAGCTGGGCAAGGCGCCCGATACGGTGAAGCTCCTCATCGGCATGGCATTGATCGCAGGGCTGATGGAAGCGCGGCAATGCGTGAAGCGGGGCCAGACACGGCGTTTGCCGCGGCGGCTCGCGGTGTGGACCGGCGTGCCGGTAATCGTCGCCGCTTTGGTCTGGTGGCTGGCGCCGCTGCAGTTGCCGTTTCCCGTTCAGGTGGTGCTCGCACTCGCCACGGTGACCGCGCTGGGCCCGCTGATGTATCGCGTCGCGTACCAGCCGCTGGCTGAGGCGAGCGTACTGGTGCTGCTGATTGTTTCAGTCGCGTTGCATTTCACGATGCTCGGTCTGGGCCTCTGGTTCTTTGGCGCCGAAGGCTCGCGTACGCCGGCGTTTTCGTCGGCATCGTTCACCATTGCCGGCGTGAACATCAGCGTGCAAAGCCAGCTGGTGGTGACCTCGAGCCTCGCGTTGATCGGCGCGCTCGCGCTCTTTTTCGGCCGGACGCTTTTCGGCAAGGCGCTGCGCGCAACGGCGGTGAATCGCGCGGGCGCGCGGCTCGTCGGCATCTCGCCGGATTTTGCCGGCGCGCTGACCTTCACGCTGGCGGCGCTGCTCTGCGCGTTTTGCGGAGTCCTGATCGGCCCGATCACGACCATTTATTATGACTCGGGATTCCTGATAAGCCTGAAGGGGTTCGTGGGCGCCATCATCGGCGGGCTGTCGAGCTATCCGATCGCGGCGGCGGGAGCGCTCCTGGTTGGCCTCATCGAATCGTTCTCTTCGTTCTGGGCTAGCGCGTTCAAGGAAGTCATCGTCTTCACGCTGATCATCCCGGTGCTGCTGTGGCGCAGCCTCACCACGACGCATCACGAGGAAGACGAATGAAGCTGCAGAGGTCGCATGCGGCATTCGCGGCGCTCGTCGTGGCGCTCGCTGCGGTCCCGTTGTTCGCCCCTGAATTCTGGGTGACGCTCGGCAACTATATCGGGCTCTACAGCATCGTCGCGCTGGGACTCGTGCTGCTGACCGGCGTCGCGGGACAGACCTCGTTCGGACAGGCCGCGTTCGTCGGCCTGGGCGCGTACACGACTGCCTACCTGACGACGAAATATGGAACATCACCGTGGTTCGCGCTGGCCATCGGTCTGGCGATTACCGCGGCAGTCGCGCTGTTCCTGGGCTTCATCACGCTGCGCATGAAGGGCCATTACCTGCCACTCGCGACCATCGCCTGGGGAATGAGCCTGTTCTACGTGTTCGGCAATCTGGAGATGCTGGGAGGACATACGGGGATGAGCGGCATTCCAGCGCTGTCCTTGTTCGGATTCGAATTGAAGAGCGAGCATCGCTATTTCTATCTGATCTGGGGAATCGCACTGGCGGCGCTGTGGGCGACCGACAATCTGCTCGATTCGCGCCCCGGGCGCGCGATCCGCGCTTTGAAAGGCGGACTGGAAATGGCCGAAGCCTTCGGCGTCGACGCGGCCCGTCTCAAGATCGTGACTTTCGTTTATGCGGCGCTGCTCGCGTGCATCTCCGGCTGGCTGTATGCGCACCTGCAACGCTTCGTCAATCCGACGCCCTTCGGTGTCCCCCAGGGTATCGAGTACCTCTTCATGGCGGTCGTGGGTGGTGCGGGCAGCGTGTGGGGCGCGGTCCTCGGCGCAACACTCATCACGCTGCTGAAGGAGGTGTTGCAGGACGTGCTGCCGTGGCTTTTCGGCCGCTCGGGGAATTTTGAATTGATCGTGTTCGGCATCCTGATGGTGCTGCTGCTGCAGTTCGCGCGCGACGGCCTGTGGCCGTGGATCGAGCGCCTGTTGCCAAGGCGCAAGCCGCCGCCCGTGCCGCAGGCGGAGCCACTTCCCGCGCGCGACCACACGCCGCGCGCCGGCCCCTTGCTGGACGTGCAGAAGGTGCGCAAGCAATTTGGAGGATTGGTGGCCGTCAACGATTTATCGTTCGAGATCCGCCCGGGCGAAATCCTGGGACTGATCGGTCCCAATGGTGCGGGCAAGAGCACGACGTTCAGCCTGATTTCAGGCGCGCTGTCGCTGACTTCCGGCAAAGTGATGTTTCGTGGCGAGCCGATCGGGGGTGCACCGCCCTACGAAATTGCCCGGCGCGGCATCGGCCGCACGTTCCAGCACGTAAAGCTGATCCCGCTGATGACGGTCCTCGATAACGTCGCGCTCGGAGCCTACCTGCGCGGTACCAATGGCATTTTTCGCGCGGCACTTTCGCTCGACGGGACCGAGGAGGCGCGGACCAAGGCGGAAGCGGCGCGCGCCATCGCGCGCGTGGGTCTTGCCGACCACACGTTTGATGCAGCGGGCAGCCTGCCGCTCGGCAAGCAGCGGATCGTCGAGATTGCGCGTGCGCTCGCCGCGGATCCGGTGCTGCTGCTGCTCGACGAACCCGCAGCAGGTTTGCGTTACCTGGAGAAGCAGGAACTCGCCACGCTATTGCGTTCGCTGAAGGCGGACGGGATGACGGTATTGCTGGTCGAACACGACATGGATTTCGTGATGGGGCTCACGGACCGGCTGGTGGTGATGGACTTCGGCGAAAAGCTGGCGGAGGGCCGGCCCGCGGAGATCCAGAATAACGAGGCGGTGCGCGAGGCGTACCTGGGCGGGGTGGTTTGACCATGACCGCATTACTCGAAGTTCGCGACCTGTCGGTGTCCTACGGCAAGGTGGAGGCCGTCCACAAGGTCTCGCTCACCGTCAACGAGGGCACGATTGTCACCGTGATCGGACCGAATGGCGCGGGCAAGACAACGTTGCTCGCAGCGATCATGGGCACGCTCGCGTCGAAGGGTGAAATTCGCTACCTGGGTGAGGCAATCGGGTCGCTTTCCGTCGAGCAGCGCGTCGGCAGCGGACTGGTGCTGGTGCCGGAAAAGCGCGACCTCTTCGCCTCGATGACGGTGGCCGACAATCTCGAACTCGGCGCGTTCGCGCGCGTGCGCCGCGGCGATCGCGACATTGTGGCAACTCTCG
This sequence comes from Burkholderiales bacterium, assembly GCA_043731765.1. Taxonomy (GTDB): domain Bacteria; phylum Pseudomonadota; class Gammaproteobacteria; order Burkholderiales; family Casimicrobiaceae; genus VBCG01. Next base: position 19,367 of record JAYTIR010000295.1, on the reverse strand, counting down.
ACGATGTCTATGCGCGCTTTCCCCGCCTTCTGGAAAGGCGCTCGCAGCTTGCCGGCACGCTTTCCGGCGGCGAGCGGCAAATGTTGGCGCTGGGACGCGCATTGATGAGCAAGCCGAAACTTCTCATGCTGGACGAGCCGTCGCTGGGCCTGGCCCCGCTGGTCGTGCGCGAAATCTTCAACATCGTTTCGGCGCTGAAGGCGACGGGTGTATCGATACTGCTGGTCGAACAGAACGCGCGGGCGGCGCTGCAGGTGTCCGACTATGGCTACGTTCTGGAAACCGGAGAATTGGCACTCGAAGGGCCCAGCGCCGATCTGGCCTCGAACCCGAGGGTCGCCGCGACCTATCTTGGGCAGAGCGCGGCAGCACAGGCAACCCATTCGGCTTGAACCGGCGCCCACGCGCCCCCAGAGTAGAATTAAGGTTGGGCGGCGCCTCCGCGAACGCTTCCTTTCACCTCAGGACTGCTTCCTTGACCGATCTTTCCGTTCCCCCCGTTTCCGCTGTACTTCTTGCCAATGCGGAACGTCTGCTGTTGGCGCCCTCCGGTCTCGACCAGGCGAAGTTGTCGCGCGTGCTCGCCGACATTCACTCCCACGACGTCGCGTTCGCCGATCTCTATTTCCAGCATTCGCTGTTCGAGAGCTGGAGCCTGGAGGAGGGCATCGTCAAGTCGGGCACGTTCAACATCGATCGCGGCGTGGGCGTGCGGGCCGTGAGCGGCGACAAGCAGGCCTACGCCTATTCGGACGACATTTCGCTCGCAGCGCTCGAGGAGGCATCGGTCGCGGTGCGCGCGATAGCAAGGCAAGGCGGCTCCGCGGTGGCGCCGTTGTCGCAACGCGGTTCGGCTCGAACGCTCTATTCCTTGGCGGATCCGGTCGGCAGCCTCACCGAGGCGGAAAAGGTGGCGCTGCTCGAGCGCCTCGAACGTCGCGCGCGCGCATCCGACCATCGCGTCACGCAGGTGATGGCCTCGCTCGCGGGCGAGCACGAAACGATCTTGATCGCGCGCAGCGACGGCCTGGTGGCGGCCGATGTGCGGCCGCTGGTGCGCTTGTCGCTCACCGTGATCGTCGAAGAAAACGGCCGGCGCGAGCAGGGTCATTCCGGCGGCGGCGGGCGTTTCGATTACGCGTATTTCACCGACGACATGCTCGATCGCTATGCCAAGGAAGCCGTCGACCAGGCGGTGCTCAATCTGTCAGCCCGCGCGGCTCCAGCCGGCAACATGACCGTCGTCCTCGGCAATGGCTGGCCCGGCATTCTATTGCACGAAGCCATCGGCCATGGACTCGAAGGCGATTTCAACCGCAAGGGCACCAGCGCGTTTTCGGGGCGCGTGGGAAAGCGCGTGGCAGCGAAGGGCGTCACTGTCGTCGACGACGGCACACTGGAGCGGCGGCGCGGATCGCTCAACATCGACGATGAAGGCAACGCGACGCAGCGCACGGTGTTGATCGAGGACGGCATCCTGCAGGGCTACATGCAGGATCGCCTCAACTCGGGCCTGATGAACGTCGCGCCCACTGGCAACGGCCGCCGCGAGTCCTTCGCGCACATGCCGATGCCGCGGATGACGAACACGATGATGCTGGGCGGCGACCGTGATCCGGCGGAGATCATCGCGTCGGTCAAGGATGGGCTCTATGCCGCGAATTTCGGTGGCGGGCAGGTCGACATCACCAGCGGCAAGTTCGTCTTCTCCACGGTGGAAGCGTGGATCATCAAGGACGGCAAGCTTGCCTATCCGGTGAAAGGTGCGACGCTCATCGGCAATGGTCCGGAAGCGCTCACCCGGGTGTCGATGATCGGCAACGATCTCGCGCTCGATCCGGGTGTGGGCGTGTGCGGCAAGGACGGGCAGAACGTGCCGGTCGGCGTGGGCCAGCCGACGTTGAAGATCGACGGGTTAACGGTTGGTGGAACCGCATGAGCGGTTGGTGGACCCGCGCAGCGGTTGGCGGAACCGCGTAGCGGTTCAGTGCAACGGCCCGCTTGGCGCGGGCATGGGGATTGCGGCCATCGGCGACGCGTGATGGCACACCATCCGCCAGCCTGACGGCGTGCGCAGGAAAACGTTGGTGGCCACCGCGGCGCCGCGCGCGGTCCCGTCGGCCGTGGCCACGTGCTCGATCGCGCTCTGCATCGCGAGGCCCACCGTTTCCAGCACGACGATCTCGTCCAACCGGAACGAGAGTTTGGTGTCGCCGGAGAAGAGTTGCTCCCAACCGCTGCGCACGGCGTCGTAACCCACCATGCGCGATCCGCCCGGATGCACGCACACGATGTCCTCGTCGTCGGCCCATGCGGCCATCATCGCGTCCAGGTCGCGCGCTTCGAACGCCTGGTAGAACGCGAGCGCCGCGTCCTGCGGCGACGTGTAGATCGGTGTGGTGCGCGCCTTGGCCATGGTCGAATCGGTCGTTTCGGATCTGGTCGCTCGAATTTACTCGTCCGAATCCATTCGTCAACCCGCCCGCGGATCGGGCGGAATGTAGGCGGGCAGGACGCTCCGCGCGAGATTGTAGACCATGTCCGGCTTCAACTCACGCATGCACTTGAAGTGTCCGAGCGGACATTCGCGCTTGAAGCAGGGGCTGCACGCAATGTCAATCTTTGCGATGCGCGCGACCGGGGAGAGCGGCGGCGTATAAACGGGCGATGACGATCCGAACAGCGCGACCAACGGAACGCCGACTGCGGCCGCGGCATGCATCAGGCCCGAGTCGTTGCTGACGACGAGCGAGGCAGAAGACAGGATGTCGATGGTCGTGCCGAGGTCAGTGCGGCCGGTGAGGTCGCGCACCTTGAGTGCATTTTCGCCCATCGCCATCAGTACGGCTTCGGACGAAATCTTGTCATTGGGCGAGCCGACGATCCACACCTGCAGCCCGTCGCGCAGGAACAGCCCGGCGAGATCGGCAAACTGGTTCGGCGGCCAGCGCTTCGCCGCGCCGTATTCTGCGCCGGGGCACAGGATGATGACCGGTCGGTCGGTCTTCAGGTTGAGTGCGCGCATGGCGCCTGCGCGATTGATCGCATTGGGCACCAATATCGGCGCCGGGGACAGCGGCACCAGCGCGCCGGGCGATGCGGCGAGAGCGGCAAAGCGGTCGACCAGGCGCGGCATTCCCTTCTTGTCGAGCTTGCGTGCGTCCGTCAACAGACCGTACCGCGCTTCGCCACGATAGCCGATCCGCTTGGGGATGCGCGCAAGGTACGGCACCAGCGCGGACTTCCACGAATTGGGCAGCACGAACGCACGCGTATAACCGTCAGATTTGAATTCGCGCGCAAGCCTGCGCCGGCTGGTGAGGTCGAACTTGCCGTGCGAGAACGGCGTTTCGATGATCTGCCGGATGCCGCGCATGCGCGCGTAGACCGGCGCACACCAGGAGGGCGCGAGAACGTCGACGATCGGATCCTCGTAAGGATCGCGCAGGAGCCCGATCAGCGGTTCGGACAGGATGGCGTCGCCGACCCACGATGGAGCGATGATCAGGATGCGTTCGATGGCCATGTGGGTTCGTGCTAATGACCGCCCTTTAGCGGCCCTCCATCAAGCTTGTAGCGCGTCCCGCAATACGGGCACATCGTTTCACCGGTTTCGGCGATGTCGAGAAACACGCGCGGATGCGACGACCAGAGCGGCATCGCCGGATTGGGACAGAAGACCGGCAGGTCGGCGGGCTTGACCGCAATCGGGATCAGTTCATTCGCCTCGCTCATCCTCACACTTTCGTCAGCCAGGCCTTCTTCGAGGGCATGCGGCCGTTGACCGCATCGAAGAACATCGCCTGCAGTTTGGTGGTGACCGGGCCGCGGGAACCCGCACCGATCGTCCGGTTGTCCAGTTCACGGATCGGCGTGACCTCGGCGGCGGTTCCGGTGAAGAACGCCTCGTCGGCGATGTAGACTTCATCGCGCGTGATGCGCCGTTCGGTCACGGAAAATCCGAGTTCATTCGCAAACGTGATGATCGTGTCGCGCGTGATGCCGTTCAACGCGCCGCCGGAGAGGTCAGGCGTATGCAACTTGCCGTCGCGCACGATGAACACGTTCTCCCCGGAGCCCTGGCAGATGAAGCCTTGCGGATCGAGGAGCATGGCCTCTTCGTAGCCGTCGTGAAGCGCCTCCTGGTTGGAAAGGATCGATACCGTGTAGTTGCCGACGGCTTTGGCATTGCACATCGTGATGTTGGGATGATGGTGTGTGAACGACGAGGTCTTCACGCGAATGCCTTTCTCCATGCCTTCGGCACCCAGGTAGCTGCCCCACGGCCACACTGCGATTGCCACGCGCACAGGATTGGTCTTTGCGGCAATCCCCATCGCCTCGGAACCGTAGAACACGAGCGGGCGCAAGTAGCAGGAGTCGAGCTTGTTGTCGCGCACGCATGCCAGTTGCGCGGCGTCGAGAACCTCCCGGGTGAACGGAATCTTCATGCCGAATATGTGCGCCGAGCGGAACAGGCGGTCGGTATGATCGCGCAGGCGGAAGATCGCGGGCCCGTCGACGGTCTTGTAGCAACGCACGCCCTCGAATACGCCCATTCCGTAATGCAGCGTGTGCGTCAGGACGTGCGTGGTCGCTTCGCGCCACGGCACCATCTTGCCGTCATACCAGATCCATCCATCGCGGTCGGCCATCGACATTGCGGGTTCTCCGAAAGGCTTGCAGCCTTGGCAATCCGCAATTTTAGCCGATTTCCCCTTTAACCCCCGGGATGGCTCGAACGGCGGGATCCCGAAAGTTTCCGAAGACGTGCGCCCAAAGTGCCGAGACCGCGCAACGCCGCGCGGCCTGTGCCTCGGGCTCCGCGCGCGCGCGCGGTGCTCCGGTGAGCCTGACCTGGTGCTGCAAACGGCGGTAGCCGCGATAGGCGTCGGCAACCTCGTCCGCGAGCGGGTCCGGCAGGAGACCGAGTTCGGCGCTCATTCTGAGTAATGCGATATTGCCCAAATTGCGCGTCAGATCCGGATGGCGGTGCGCGTGTGCAAGGATCAGGTACTGCACCGCGAACTCGATGTCCACCATGCCGCCGGCGTCGTGCTTGAGATCGAAGAGCGCGGTGCGATTGGGATGCCCGTCCGCCATCTTGCGGCGCATGTCGCCGACGTCGGCCGCGAGCGGTCCCGGATCCCGGGGCAGTTGCAGGATCGCCTCGCGTTCCGCTTCAAACGCTGCGCCCAACTGTGCATCGCCGGCAACGAATCGCGCGCGCGTCAGCGCCTGATGCTCCCACGTCCACGCGTGTTCCCGCTGATATTTTCGAAACGCAGCGAGGCTCGACACGAGCAGGCCGGAAGCGCCGTCCGGCCGCAGGCGCAGATCGGTGTCGTAGAGTTGACCGGCCGCGGTATTGCTCGTGAGCCACGTGATGAGCCGCTGCGCCAGGCGCGCATAACTCTCCTGACGGGCCTCCGCATCGGAATCGTCGAGATCGATGTCGTAGAGGAATACGAGATCGAGGTCCGATGCATAGCCCAACTCCTTGCCCCCCAATTTTCCGTAGCCGATGATCGCAAAGCGTGGCGGCGGCGATTGCGGGCCGGCTACCTGCGTCCAGCACGCATCGAGCGTGGCGGCGAGCAACACGTCGGCCAAGGCGGAAACGTGATCCGCCAGCCGCTCCACAGTCAATTGCCCGCCCAGATCCTGTGCCAGCAAACGGAACGTCTGCGCGTGGCGGAAGTGGCGGAGTGTGTCCATCTGGCGTTCGTGGTCGCCGGCGTGGCTGACCATCTGCCGCGCGAGTTCGTCACGCCACGCATTCCAATCCGGCTCCGCCAGAAGCACCCGCGCATCGAGCAGTTCATCGAGCAGAAGCGGATGTTGGGTGAGGTACTCCGCCGCCCATGCCGACGCGCCCATCAGTTGCGCGATGCGCGGCAGCAACGGAGGATGTTCGATCACCAGGGCCAGATAGGCGCTGCGCCGGCTCACCGCCTCCAACAACGCGAGCAGACGTCCAAAGACCACCTGCGCGCCGGCGGTTCCGGGATTGGCGGCAGACGTGGCGAGCAGTTGCGGCATCAGTGCGTCGAACCGTTGCCGCGACAGCGCGGGCAGATGCAGGTAGCGGCCGCTTGCGCGAACGCGGGCGAGGGTGGCGAACAGCACATCCGCATCGGTGAATCCCGCTGCAATCAATTGTTCGCGTGCAGTGGCCGTCGCCTCGGGCTCTTCCCAAATCGAGGTGAATGCGCCGCGCTCGCCTGCATGGGTACTTTCACGATCGCCGAAAACCTGCGCGAACTGTTCGCTTACCTGCTCGCGATGGCGGCTCAACTCGGCGTCAAAATCGCGGAGTGCCGTGAAGCCCATGCTTTCCGCGAGCAGCGCGCGTTCGTCGGCATCCGCAGGAAGCTGGTGAGTCTGCTGGTCGTCACGATATTGCAAACGGTGCTCCGCGCGGCGCAGGAAGACGTATGCGTCGCGCAATGCAGCGCCGGCCGACCGCGGCAACAGACCACGTGCTTCGAGCACCGCAAGTGCCGGCAACGTACCCTTCACCCGCAGTTCCGGCTCGCGGCCTCCGCGGACGATCTGCAGGGCCTGCACGATGAACTCGATTTCACGGATACCGCCATCGCCCAGTTTTACGTTCGCGAGGTAGTCGCGCCGCAGGCCCTGGTCGCGGATCTGACGATGGACGTCGCGCAGCCCGTCGTACGCGTCGTAGTCCAGGTATTTGCGGAACACGAAAGGAACCACCAGCGCATCGAGTTCTCCAAGCGGATCACCGCTCAGCGCCCGCGCTTTCAGCCACGCATAGCGTTCCCAGGCGCGGCCCTGCGTCACGAGGTACGATTCCAGACCGTTGAAGGTCGTTGTGAGCGGCCCGCTTTCACCATAGGGGCGCAGCCGCATGTCTACCCGAAAGACGTAACCCTCTGGCGTAACATCGTGCAATGCTGCGATGACGCGCTGTCCCAGGCGGTCGAAGAACTCGCGGTTGGCGATTCTGCGTGGTCCGGTGGTTTCGCCTCCATCGGGATAGACGAAGATGAGATCGATGTCCGACGAGACATTGAGTTCGCCGCCGCCTAACTTGCCCATTCCGATCACGATGAGCTGCTGGTGCGTTCCATCATCCGCAGAGAGAGGCTCACCAAAACTTGCGGCCAGCAAGCGCGCGTGCAGCGCCACGGATGAGCGGATGGCGAGTTCGGCCAATTGCGTCATGACACCGCAAACTTCGGTCAACGGCGCCAATCCCGTCAGGTCGCGCGCGAGCGTGTGCAGGAACACGCGCCGGCGCATTGCGCGCAAGGCAACCGCCAGCGCTCGGGGATCGTCCTTCGCGTCGATTGTGGCCAGCGATGCGCGGACATCGTCCCATGCCAAGGTTCGATCGCACGCTGCGGACAGGAATTCGGCGAGTTCGGGTTCCGAGGCCAGCGCGCGGGCGGCATAACGACTGAACGCCAGGGCGCGGTTGATGTCCATGGATTGGCCAGGAGCCTCTAGCAGGTAGCTACCTTCAGCTACAATCGAGCTTGCCGGCCGCTCATTATGCCTGTCGCAAGTGACCCCTTCTCCGGTTCCAAATTGTTGAGCACGCGCGCCGCCCCGATTTTGCGCTTTTTGAGTGTTGCTGCCATCGCCGCGTTCGCGATGTTTTGCGTGCTGCTGCTGGTCATCCGCTTGGTCGTGTTTCCGCGGGTCGACGAATACCGCGACCGGATCGTGGCCACGCTGTCGGCCCAACTGGGTCAGCCGGTTGCGATAGCGGCCATCGATGCCGGCTGGCAGGCATGGAATCCGCGGCTGACCATACGCGGCGTGCAGATCCATGACCGGGACCATCCCGCCGATGCACCGTTGGTGGATCTCCCGCGCGTCGATCTCGTGGTGTCGTGGACTTCGCTGCCATTCCTGGATCTGCGGCTGAAGCAGTTGTCCATCGACCGGCCGCAATTGGCCGTCCGCCGCGACGAACGCGGCCGTCTGCATCTGGCCGGCATCGAAATCGATCCGGAGCGGCAGAACGATGACTCGCGCGTCACCGAGTGGTTGCTCAGGCAGCCGAGCATCGTCGTTTCCGACGCACTGGTGACCTGGACTGACGAATTGCGGCATGCGCCGCAACTGGTGCTCGACCACGTGCAGTTTCGCCTCGAGCACAGCTTCGGCCACCACCGGTTCGGATTGCTCGGCACGCCCCCGGCCGGCCTTGCCTCGCCGCTGGATTTTCGCGGCGACGTAACCGATGTCTCGCTCAAGGACTGGCGCGTTGCGCGCGGGCGCTTCTACGTGCGGCTGGACTACGCCGACATCGCGTTGTGGCGCGAGTGGATTCCGCTTCCCATCGACGTCGACAATGGCAAAGGCGCGTTGCGGGCGTGGTTTGACTTTGCGGGAGGTGGTCCGACCGGCATGGTGGCGGACTTCGAACTTGCCGATGTCCGCATTCGCTTGGGCAAGGACCTGCCGCAACTTGAACTTGCAAATGTCGGGGGCCACCTCGACTGGAAGGGTGCGCCAGGTACCCGCCGACTGACCGCGTCAAGGCTGACCTTTACGACCCACGCGGGTCTGGCCCTGCCTCCAACCGATTTCAACCTTGCATTGACGGAGGGCGCCGACGGCGCAATCACCGGCGGGAGCCTTGCGTTCGACCGTCTCGAAGCGGATCCGTTGTCCGCGCTTGCCGCCGGCTTGCCGATGCCCGAGGGCTGGCGGCGCAACCTCGCGCGGCTCGCGCCACGCGGCAGTATCGGCAACGGCAAGTTTCGCTGGTCCGGCACGTCCGATGTGCCCGAAAGTTTTGCGGCAAGCGGTGTGTTGCAGCGCTTCGGTTTCGCCACGGTTGACGGGATTCCGGGCGCCACCGGTGTCTCCGGCAGCTTTGACCTGGACCAGACGCATGGATCGGCGAAACTCGAAAGTCGCGACTTGAAATTTGACGCGCCAAGGCTCTGGAGCGAACCGTTGGCGTTTACCGCCGCGAGCGGCGGTGTGACCTGGAACAGGCGCGACGGACTGTGGCGCGTCGCCTTCGACGACCTGCGCTTTGCCAGCGCTCCGCTTACTGGAGTAGCGAATGGAGCGTGGACCGCAAGGGCGAATGGCCCGGGTTCGCTGGATTTGAGCGCCCAGCTTGCAGGCGCCAACGTGCAGGAGGTCACGCGGTATCTGCCATTGTCGCTCGATTTACCAGTGCGCGAATGGTTGCGCGCCGGCATCAAGCAGGGCACGGCAAGCGATGTGCGCATCAATGTGGCGGGCGACCTGTCTGAATTTCCGTTCGCCGACAATCGCGATGGAAAGTTCCTCATCGCGCTCAAGCTCAAGGACGCGACGCTGAAATTTCTGCCGGAGTGGCCGCCGATCGAAGGTCTCGACGCGGACCTCAGGTTCGAAGGTGCGCGCATGACGATCGACGCCGCCCGTGGACATTCACTCGGTGCGCAACTGGGTCCCACGAAGGCCGAAATCCCGAATCTCGCGGCGCAATATCCTTTGCTCAACGTGACGGGAGACGCAACGGGCCCCACTTCGGCGTTCCTGCAATACGTCGAGCAGAGTCCGGTTGCCGGCTGGATCGGCCATGCCACGAAAGGCGCTACGGCCACGGGCAACGGAAAACTCGGTCTCAAGTTGACGCTGCCGCTTGGAAAGGACAGTGGCGCCAAGGTCGCAGGCGAGTATCAGTTCATCGCCAACGAATTGCGCTTTCCGGACGTGCCGGTACTGGCGAAGGTCAATGGCCGGCTTGCATTCACCGAGCAGGAAATGCGCACGCAGGATCTGGCGTTCGAGGCGTTGGGCGGACCGGCAAGGGTTGCGATTGCGAATGTGGATGGCCACATGCGCGTCACGGGTTCCGGTACCGCGGACTTGGCCGCGCTGCGCAATGAACTCGACCTGCCGTTGCTCGGGCGGCTTTCCGGAACCACCGATTGGGCGGTCAGCCTGAACACTGTCGCGAACACCCTGTCCTGGAGACTGGAGAGTTCGATGAAAGGAGCGGTGGTCGAACTCCCGGCGCCGATCGGCAAGACCGCGGCCGAGGTCGCGCCACTCAAGATCGAGCGCCACGAGGTCGCGGGCCGCCCGAACGAGGACGTCGTGACCGTCGACTACCGGGGGCTCGTCCGCGCCGTCGCACACCGCGGATCCACGGCGGCCGGGACAACAGCCGATCGCGTCCTGCTGCTGCTGGGCAGTGCCGCTGCGCGTACCGAATCCCCGAATCGTCCGGGAATATTTGTGCGCGGACAGTTGCCGGAGCTCGATGTCGACGAATGGCTCGCGTTGTATGCCAAGGAAAAGCCGCGCGTGGCCGCCGGCGCCGATGCAGCCCGCGGCGGGCACACTCTCGAAATGAGCGGTGTGGATCTCGATGTAGGAAGGCTCGATGTCTTCGGACGGGTGCTGCACGATTTCAAGGTGACGGCGCAGTACGCGGGCGAGGACTGGCAAATGGTATTGCATGGGCGCGAGGTCGACGGCACCGCTACCTGGCGCGGGCCATCAAGCAAGCTTCCCAACGGTCGAGTGATTGCGCGCTTGACGCGATTCGTACCGCCGGGTCCCGGTGAATTGCATCCGGTGCGCAGTGAGCTCGACACCGCCAACAGCGCGCCAAACCCGTGGCCGGAATTGGACATCCTGGCCGACACGTTCATATCCAAAGGCCACGACCTGGGCAAACTCGAACTTGTTGCGCAGCCGATTGCCTCCGATTGGCGCATCCAGAAATTGACACTTGCGAATGCCGACGGACGCATCGACGCCAATGGCTGGTGGAGGGTCAGCAGGGACCGGCAGCAGACGCAGCTCGACGTAATGCTGAATATCGAGGACGCGGGGGGGTACCTTGCGCGTTTCGGATCCGTCGCATCGGTGCGCAACGCGCCGACCAAGATCACGGGACAGCTTCAGTGGACCGGCGCGCCCAACGATTTCGACCTTCCGACATTGAATGGCAATTTCAGCATGCAATCCGGCGCCGGGCAGTTCACCAAGATCGATCCGGGCATCGGCAAGCTGCTCGGCGTGCTGTCGCTGCAGGCGCTGCCACGGCGCATTACGCTCGACTTCCGCGACGTCTTCAGCGAAGGCTTTGCGTTCGACGACATCGTCGGCGACTTTCGCATCGAGAACGGCCAGATGCGCACGGACAACCTGAAGCTGGTCGGACCCGCGGCTGCCGTCGCCATCAAAGGGGAAGTCGACCTGGCGAAGGAGACACAGCGCCTGGACGTCCGCGTGCAGCCGTCATTGAGTTCAGGAATCTCGGCTGGCGCCGCGGTGCTGTTCATTGCCAATCCGCTCGTCGGTGTCGCGGTCGGTGCCGGCGCCTTGCTCGCACAAAAGGTGTTCAACAACCCGATCGACCAGATGTTCAGCTACGACTATCGCGTGACGGGCTCCTGGGCCGACCCGGTGGTTGAACGGGTAAATGTTCAGGCCGCCGGGACCCCATCTTCGGCCGCCCCGGCAAGCGAGGTAGATGCAAAATGAGCAAAATGAGCGAACCGATGCGTGTGGCGGCGGTGCAGACCGTCGCGGGAGGAAACGTCGCCGACAATCTCGCGCAGGCGGCCGTGCTGGTCGCAGCCGCCGCCGCGGACGGGGCGCAACTCATCGTGCTGCCCGAATATTTCGGCATCCTGGGCGCGCGTGCCACCGACAAGCTCGCCGTGAAGGAGAGCGATGGCGCCGGACCGCAACAGGACTTCCTTGCCCGCATGGCGCGCGAACATCGCGCCATTGTCGTTGGCGGCAGCGTGCCCATCGCCTGCGCCGATCCCGGCCGGGTCAAGAGCGCGTGTCTGGTCTACGGACCCGATGGCGTCCGTGTTGCCCGGTACGACAAGATTCATCTATTCCGATTTACGAAGGGCGCCGAAGACTACGACGAGACACGCACGATTGTGCCGGGTGACGAGGTCGTGGCGTTCGACGCGCCGTGCGGCAAGGTAGGGCTGTCAATCTGCTACGACGTGCGCTTTCCCGAGTTGTACCGCGCGCTCGGCGACTGCGCGTTGCTGCTCGTGCCCGCGGCCTTCACGGCGACGACGGGCGCCGCGCACTGGGAGTTGTTGCTGCGCACGCGTGCGGTTGAAAACCAGTGCTACGTGCTCGCCGCCGCGCAAGGCGGGCTGCATCCGAACGGTCGGCGTACGTGGGGACATTCGATGCTCATCGATCCGTGGGGAACGATCGTCGCAGCACACGAGGAGGGACCCGGCATCGTCGTGGGCGACGTGGACCCGGCGCGAATCGCGGAAGTTCGCGCGCATTTACCCGCACTCACTCACCGCACGATGTAGTAGGTAGGTGAGGAAGTGAGCAAGTGACGCAGAGATTGCGCGCGCGACTTGCACCCGTCTCCGCTTATTTGCCCTTGAGGAGTACCAGCACCGCGCCGCCGCCTCCCGCGTGTTGCGGCGCCTCGGCGTAGGCCAGGACCTCGTCCCAGTGCGCGAGCCAGTAGCGCACCTTCCCCTTCAGCACGGGTTCCCGGTTGGGCGACGTTAGGCCTTTGCCATGGATCACGCGGACGCAGCGCATTCCGCGTTCGCGCGCGCCGCTGACGAAATCGGCCAATGCATCGTGAGCTTCGTCCGTATTCAGTCCATGCAGGTCGAGTTCGGCCTGGACCGACCAATGCCCGCGTCGGAGCTTGACCACGACATCCGGGCCGATGCCTTTGCGGACGAAGGTCTGTTCGTGTTCGAACTCCTGTCCCGCGTCCCATGTTTGCGGCGCAGGCTGCGCGCCATATTTTGCATCCGCGAGAACGTCGCGCTCGTCGGCCAGCGTATTGCGCGCGATTGGCTCGGGGCGCGGGTGATCGACTTTGGCGCGATTGGTCCGCGGAAGTTTCTGCACATCGGCGAATGCGCGCGCCAAGTCAATGCCGCCATCGGCATGTTTGCCTGCCGCCAGCGCGCGCTTGATCGAAAGCCCGGAAGACGCCTTGACGGCGCCAGGTGCCGACTTTTGTGAAACCACGGGCGCAATGACTGAGTGTGTCGGCTCGGCTTTTGGCGTCCGGCCTGCTGCGTCGAGCAGCGACTTCAGATCGGAGAGTTTCGCCATTTTCGTTGCGCTTCGGGGCGTCCGTTTTGCAGTGTCAACCACCCTCGAGATACGCCTCGGCATCGAGTGCGGCCATGCAACCGGTGCCGGCTGACGTAACCGCTTGCCGATAGATGTGGTCGGCGACGTCGCCTGCCGCAAACACGCCGGCCACCGAGGTTGCCGTTGCGTTGCCTTCGCTGCCGCCCTTCACCTTGATGTAGCCGCCGGCCATGGTCAACTGGCCTTCGAAGATCTGCGTATTCGGCGTGTGGCCGATCGCGATGAAGACGCCATGTACGGTGAGATCCTGCGTAGCGCCGCTATTCACATCCTTCAGACGGACACCGGTGACGCCCGAGTTGTCGCCCAGCACATCGTCGAGCGTGTGGTTCCAGAGCACGCGCACGTTGCCGCCATCCTTCGTCTTTGCCATCAGGCGGTCGATGAGGATGGCCTCGGCGCGGAATTTGTCGCGGCGATGGACCACCGTGACCTGTTTCGCAATGTTGGACAGGTAGAGCGCCTCTTCGACCGCCGTGTTGCCGCCACCCACGACGACGACGTCCTGTCCCTTGTAGAAAAATCCGTCGCAGGTCGCGCACGCGGACACGCCCTTGCCCATGAATTTTTCTTCCGACGGCAGGCCGAGATACCGCGCCGACGCGCCGGTGGCGATGACCAGCGCGTCGCACGTGTACTCGCCTGCATCCCCGACCAGGCGGAACGGTTTATCGCCCAATTTGACCGTATGGATGTGATCGAAGATGAGTTCGGTCGCGAACCGTTCGGCATGTTTCTGGAATCGCGCCATGAGATCGGGTCCCATGACGCCGTCGGCATCAGCGGGCCAATTGTCGACGTCGGTCGTCGTCATCAGCTGGCCGCCCTGCGCAAGACCGGTGACCAGCACGGGCGAAAGATTCGCACGCGCGGCGTATACTGCGGCGCTGTAGCCGGCCGGGCCGGAGCCCAGGATGATCAGGCGGGCGTGCTTCGCGGACATGACATTCTCGTAAGTAAAAGCGATGCAGTTTATCGTATGTGGGGGAGCCCTCCGCGGCGTGCAAGTCGGGGCGGTCCCGACCCTGCGGCCCGGTTTCAGGCTCCCCCGCGCAGGTTCGCCGCGGGGTATAATGCGGCCTATGAAGTATTGGCTGCAACTCCATGGTTTTTAAGCGGAACGATTACGTCAACCGGCGCCTCCAGTCGGCCGAACCCGCGCTTTCGCCGCGGTTTGCGCGATTGGTTCGGGAATCCTGGTGGTTCCTGGTCGTCGCCGGGTTCCTCTACCTTGGCCTGATCCTCGCGACATATTCGAAAACGGATCCCGGCTGGTCGTTTTCCGGCACGGGCGCGCCGCTGCAAAATCGCGGTGGCGTCGTTGGTGCGTGGCTCGCCGACCTGTTGCTCTATCTCTTCGGTCTGTCCGCGTGGTGGTGGGTGTTGGGCGGTGTGGTGCTGGTCGTCGCCGGCTATCGTCGCGTGGTGCGACCCGATGACGAAACCGATCATCCGCTGCGCCTTGGCGTCCTGGGTTTCGCGCTCGCCCTGTTTTCGAGCGCCGCCCTCGAAGCAATCCGGATGTGGAAATTGCCGGCGTCGCTGCCCCTGGCGCCGGGCGGCGCGCTCGGAGACGCCATCGGACAGGGACTGTCCCGCGGAATCGGATTCAACGGCGCAACGCTGCTGCTCCTCGCACTCTTTGCCGTCGGTTCGTCGCTCTTTTTCGGCATCTCGTGGCTCAAGGTGATGGAACGCATCGGCGCCGGCATCGAAGCGTTCGCTGGCTGGATTCGCCGCCGACGCGAGGCGGCCGTCGACCGGAAGATCGGCGACGAAGCGACGTTCGAGCGCGAGCAGGCCGTCTCGCACGTGCGCGAGGAAGAAGAGGAACGCGTTCCGGTGCTCGTCGTTCCGGCGACGGCCTACGTGCCGAAGTCCGAGCGCGTAATCAAGGAAAAGCAGCGGCCGCTCTTCACCGACATGCCCGATTCACCGTTGCCCCCGCTTGCGCTGCTCGAGGATGCGCCCTCGACCCAGGAATCGGTCAGCAACGAAACGCTCGAATACACGTCGCGGCTCATCGAACGCAAGTTGGCAGATTTCGGCGTCAGCGCGAAAGTGCTCGCCGCCTATCCGGGTCCGGTGATCACGCGCTACGAAATCGAGCCCGCGGTCGGCGTGAAGGGCGCGCAGATCGTCAATCTCATCAAGGACATCGCGCGCGCGTTGTCGGTCGTATCGATCCGCGTGGTGGAGACGATTCCCGGCAAGTCATGCATGGGTCTCGAACTGCCCAATCCTCGCCGGCAAGTGGTGAAGCTGGTCGAGATTCTGGCGTCGACGACGTACAACGATATGCCTGGAGTGCTCACGCTGGCGCTGGGCAAGGACATCGCTGGCAAGCCGGTGGTCGTCGACCTCGCACGTATGCCGCATTTACTGGTCGCGGGCACCACCGGCTCCGGCAAATCGGTGGCAGTCAACGCGATGATCCTGTCGTTGCTCTACAAGGCCGAACCGAAGCAGGTGCGCCTGATCCTGATCGATCCCAAGATGCTCGAACTTTCGATGTACGAGGGCATACCGCATTTGCTGGCGCCGGTGGTCACCAACATGAAGCTCGCTCCCAACGCGCTCAGCTGGTGCGTGGGCGAAATGGAGCGCCGTTACAAATTGATGTCGATGCTCGGCGTGCGTAATCTCACCGGATATAACGCAAAGATCGTCGAGGGCAGGAAGTCGGGCAGGAAGGAACTGAATCCGCTGTCGGCCACGCCCGAAACGCCGGAGCCGCTGGAGGAAATGCCGCTGATCGTGGTGGTGGTCGACGAACTCGCCGACCTGATGATGGTGACCGGCAAGAAAATCGAGGAATTGATCGCGCGCATTGCGCAAAAGGCGCGTGCGGCGGGCATCCACCTGATCCTGGCCACGCAACGCCCATCGGTGGACGTCATCACCGGACTCATCAAAGCCAACATTCCGTCGCGCATTGCCTTTCAGGTCGCGAGCAAGATCGACTCGCGCACGATCCTCGACCAGATGGGCGCCGAGGCGCTGCTCGGGCAGGGCGACATGCTCTACATGCCGCCGGGGAGCGGATATCCGTTGCGCGTGCACGGTGCGTTTGTGTCCGACGGCGAAGTGCACCGCGTCGTCGAACACCTGAAACAGTCCGGCGAACCGCAATACATCGACGGCCTGCTCGAAGGCGGCGTGGCAGGACAGAACGGCGAAGACGGCGTGTCCATCGAGGGTACCGATGCGGAGTCGGATCCGATGTACGACCAGGCGGTCGCGGTCGTGCTCAAGACGCGCCGGCCCTCGATTTCGCTGGTGCAGCGGCATCTGCGGATCGGCTACAACCGTGCGGCGCGCTTGATCGAGCAGATGGAGAATGCCGGACTGGTGTCGCCGATGCAGACCAATGGCAATCGGGAAGTGCTGGTGCCGGCGGGCAAGGGCCAAGGCTGACGGTGCGCGGAGTGGCCGTGGTACTCGTCGCAATTGCAGCGACGTTGGCCCATGCCGGTCCGGTCGAAGTCTATCGCGAAGGGCCGGAATGGTGTCCGCGCAACGTCCCGAAGACCGCACCGGTGCTGACGGAGCCGCAAGCCATCGAACGCTCCCGAACGATGCTGCCCGCCGGCTTTTGCGGACCCGGAGTTTTCGTCACGGGCTGTGACGCCGAACCGGAATTCGCGCTGGGCGCGTGGCGAATCTATTTCCACCAGTATCGCGAGCGCGCCGGCCGCAATGACCGCGGCGGACTTGCGCATACGTATATCATCCTCGATTCCGTAGGCAATTGCCTTGCCAACATTCCCGGAACGGAATTCGGCGCTCCCCACTGATGAAACTCCGCTACGTTGCTGCACGCCGCAGCCTGCCCATGCTCGCCACGCTCGTTTTGCTCGGATCCGTGTCCATTGCCAACGCAGCCACGCTCGACCGCCTGCGCGCGTTCGTGCGCGAGACGCAAACCGCCCGCGCGCAATTCACGCAGACGGTCGTCGACAAGAATGGCCGCGCGATGAAGAGCTCCAATGGCACGTTCGAATTGTCGCGTCCCGGCAAATTTCGCTGGAACGTCGAACAGCCCTACAAGCAGTTATTGGTTGGCGACGGCCAGCGAGTCTGGGTCTACGACGAAGATTTGAATCAGGTAATCGTGCGCAAGGTGGGCGACGCGTTGGGAGGAACACCGGCCGCGCTCCTTTCCGGCAACCAGGACGTCGAGCGCGCGTTCGCCTGGAAGGATCTGCCGGCGGCCGATGGACTCGATTGGCTGGGCGCGACGCCGCTCGGGCAAGACGCTGCTTTCTCCGAGATCCGGATCGGCTTCGACGCGAAGGGACTCGCGGCACTCGAAGTCGTTGACGCGTTCGGCCAGAAAAGCGTGGTGCGCTTCACCAATGTCGAGCGCAATCCGAAGTTCGCGCCGGACTTGTTCCGCTTTTCTCCGCCGAAAGGCGCGGACGTCATCGGCGACCTCTGATGATGCACCTGCAGAATTATTCCAATGTCATTGCCGGCCGGGTGCGCCGACGGAAAACTATGACGTGATCATAATTGCTCGCCCATTCGGCAACAAAATTCACACGTGTCCGCTGCAAAAGCAGGACATGTTGCTTGGCGAGCACATTTGCAACGGCGCGCGTACAGCGATGCGATTTCATCGGGTCGCCTCTTGAAATTGCGCTCCAACTGGAGGAAATTGATGAAAATGCTTGTGATCAGCCGCTGATCGCCACGAGACGCGCTTGGGACACAGGCAATTTTGAATACGTTGCGGTATTCAATAACAGATGATTCATTCGGGGAGTAAGACCATGCGAGCAGTCTTGGCAGGATTTGCGTTGGCACTACTTGCGGCCGTTGGCGTCGCGAACGCGCACACCGTATCAATCGGGTTCGCGAACGCGGGTCCCGGTTCTGTCAGTTTTTGGTACGGCTCCTATCACAGTTACGACCTCAACCTACTCACCGAGGGCAGCTTCAACCTGGTAGGAATCAATGGCAATACTTTCCCCAGCACGACCGTCGTGTTTTCGCTGAACGCGGGGTTCAAGCCTGCAGGGTTGGTCGACGGTACGACCAACTTCTACGCCGACAATGCCAATGGGCTTACCCCAACCTGCACTATCGGTGTCAATGCCTGCCCCGGCACGGTACAAACCCCGGGTAGTTGGCAGGGCGTTACGTTCAATGGGTTGCAAGTCGGTCAATACCAATTTACCTACATCCCGATCGCCAACCCGAGCGCACACTGGGCGCCGTGGAATACTGCCGTGCAGTCGAGCACCGTCACCATAACCCAAGGGGTACTGGGCGTCGCCGCGGTAATCCCGACGCTCGATCCCGCGATGCTGGCGCTGATGGCCCTGGTGGTTGCCGGCTTGGGTGTCCTCGTGCTGCGCCGGATGTCGTAGCGCGCCGCAACCGCACTATGAAACCCCGCCCGAGTGGCGGGGTTTTCTTTTCCGGGCGCCGGTCACTGCGCCGCAATCTTCGCGCTTGCCACGACCTCGGCCCATCGTGTGTGATCCGCACGCATCGTCGCGGCGAAGTCCGGCGGCGTGCCGCCAACGGGTTGATGCAGGCTTGCCACCAGCCATTGTGTTACCTCGGGCTCCCGCAGCAAGCGATTGACTTCGCGATTCAGCCAGGCAACGACATCAGGCGGCGTACGTGCCGGAGCCAGCAGTCCTACCCAGAGCCGAACGTCGAACGCGGGGAATCCTGCTTCGGCGGTCGTCAGGACTCCGGGGAACGCCGCGAGGCGTTGACCGCCCGAGACGGCAAGCGCGTTGGCCTTGCCCGATTGCACGTAGGGCAACGCTGACGCCGACGTCAGCACCAGCACGCTGACATCGCCGGCAAGCAACGCCGCGAGTTCGTTCAGCGAGCGCACTGGCAAGGTCGGTGCAACCAGGACGACCGTGGTCGTGCTGGCGATGTTGACGGCGGGGACGAAATCGCGGAGCGGATCATAGCGAACGGAACGCAGGACGTGGGGCACCATCGCCTGCGTGTTCGTCGACGCCGCAAGCAACGCGTAGCCGTCCGGCGCCGCGCGCGCGACAAATTCGGCGCCGATCGCGCCGCTCGCGCCGGACCGATTTTCGACGACCACCGCAGATCCGATCGTTGCTTCCAACCGGTTGGCAAAATACCGCGTCACCGTATCGACGGTTCCGCCCGGCTCCTGCGGCACGATGATTCGAATTGGCGCGGCGGGATAGGCGTCAACCGCCGAGGCATTGGATGCCACTGCCAGCAAGGCAAGCGCAAGGACCAGCCGAATCTTCTTCACT
>JAYTIR010000294.1:0-4141 GCA_043731765.1 Burkholderiales bacterium | reverse complement strand
ACCGGCTTCGGACGCAGGCGCAGCGTGAACATCCGCGCGCGATGGACGCGGTCGCCGACGCGGGCGACGGCGTCGATCAGCGTGCGATTGCCGGCCAGTTCGACGAGTCGCTGGTGAAAGCGCTCATCGGCTGCCGCCCAGGCATCAAGATCGTTGGCTTTGAGCGCACGGGTCATGTCGTGCGTGGCATCGACCAGCGGTTGCAATTCCGCAGCGCTCGGGCGACGCTGCGCCAGGAGTTCCGCCGCCGCGGATTCCAGCGCGGTCAGCACGACGTAAATCTCGCGCATGTCTGCCGGCGACACCGGCAACACACGCATGCCGTGGCGCGGGATTACCTCAACCAGACCTTCATTGGCGAGCCGGATCAGCGCTTCGCGCACCGGCGTCCTGCTCAGACCGAGATCGACTGCTAGCGCGCTTTCCAGCACTTGGTGACCGGGTGGATAAATATTGTCGAGAATCCGGATGCGTATCGCGCTATACGCTTCGCCCACTCGCGAGACTCGCGACGCTGCCGGCTTTCCCTCTGCCTCATGCGCGGCGTCCGGTATCCGTGCCGCTCGGACTGCGCCCCCGTGACCGTTCGCGGAAGAAGACAGCCTCGCCTTGACCGTCGAATTCACCGGGATCCTCAGCTTCCCTGCCAGCCGTAGGCGACCGGAAAGAACAAATCCTTCCATGACTCGGGTTTGACCTTGATCGTGCCCGCCCGGAATGAGAAATCGATAAAGGGAACGATGTTCCGCGGCACGAGCGTGTATTCGATGCCCGGCGCGGTGAGCACTTTCAACATGTCGTCGACCGATTGCTTGCCGTTAGTCATCCGCAAATAGGTTTCCGCAGCCGCTTTCTGGTCGCGATTGATGAACTCGGTCGCCTCCTGCAGCGCTTTCATGAATACCGCGACCAGCTTCGGATTTTCGTTGTAGAACTTGCCCGTCGTCGCGAGAACGTTGAACGACATCGGCCCGCCAAGAATTTCGGTCGACGTAATCACTTTACGTATTCCGGGCTTGTCCAGTTCCATCTGGGTGAACGGCGGCGACGTGAAATGATTGTTGATCTCGCCGCCGCCCGACACCAGCGCCGCCATTCCGTCCGGATGCGCCATCGACACGGTCAGCGGATCGAGCTTGTTGCGATTGGCGGCGCCCAATTCCTTTTCCGCCCACATCTGCAGCAGCGTCGCCTGCATCGACACCTTGACCGCGGGCAGCGCGATCTTGTCCTTTTCGGTGAAATCGCCGATGCCCTTGATGCTGGTGCTGCGCGTATTGAGTTGCAGCGGCATCGCATTGAGTCCGCTGACCGCGCGCACATCGATCGTGCCGCGGGTACGGGCCCAGATCGTGCCCAGCCCGGTGATTCCAAGGCAGACGAAGTCGACACTGCTCGACAGCAGCGCGTCGTTCATCACGTCGCTCGAGCGGAACGTCGCCCAGGTCACCTTGAGCTCCGGCATCCCGGCATCCTTTGCCAGCTTCTCCACCAGCTTCTGGTCTTCCATCACCATCAACGTCAGGTAGCCCAGGCCATACTGCTTGGCAATCCGCAACTCACCCTGTTCGGCCGCCGCGGGTCGGAGGACGCCGCACAACATCACGGTTGCGGCCATCATCGCGACGAGTCCGTCGCGCATCGAACACACTGCTTTGCTCATGATGAATCCTCCGAAAGTTCAGAATTGCCAGTGAAACGGGGGATGGCCGGAAACCGGGGAACGGAACACCGCGATGGCGTCCCCGAGCAGGCAACCCAGATACGCGGTCTTCAAGTCCGGACCGCCGAAGGCAAGACTCGAAATATTCTTCAGCCTGGCGCCGGCGGCACGATCGAGATGCGGGCGTCCCATTGTGCCGGTCAGGTAGGCCTGCTCGCAACGCTCGACATGCGCGGGATCCGCGTCTTCGAGCATCAGCGCGGTCGCTCCGTCAGGCCCTACGCGCAACACACGATTGCTGACGATGCTGGTGATCCACGCCTGCGCTTCGGCGTCGAATGCGAGTCCGTCCGGATATATCCCGTGACCGAAATTCGTGACGACTTCCTTGCGGCCCAGCGAGCCATCGGCGCCGACGACAAAACGCGACAGCTTCCGTCCAAACGTCTCGTTGACGTAAAGCCACTTGCCGTCGGGAGAGAGCATCGCCTCGTTGGTGTAGCCGAGACCGTCGGCAACAATGCGCGCACCGCTGCGATCGACCATGACGATGAAGCCATCGGCCACATCGGCGCGATAGGCGGCCGCGCGCGGCACCTGCCGCGTACTGACGGTAATCCATACTCGCTCACTGGCGTCTTCGAATACGAAGTTCGTCGGCGGCAGGTCTTCGCCATCGACCCGCTCGAGGAACGGCCGCACCTCGCCGTCGCGTGTCAGCACAAAGACGCCGCCGGCGGTCTCGCCCAGGTCGGCCAACAGGAAACTGCCGTCGCGGCGCAGAGCGATGCCGTTCGGCCGGAGCGGACGGCCGCCGGGGAGGGTGCCCGCAAACAACGTATGTGAGCCGTGCCGACGCGTGCACGCAACCCCGCCGCGCCAGTCGCCGGTATAGAGCATGCCTTCGCTGGTCGCGAGCACGCATTCGGGGCGCACGAGGCCGGTGCCGGTGAACGCTATCGCGGAGACTGGAATTGGCGCCGTGGATGCATTAATGAAGTGGGGCATAGGGTCACGAGTGGGCGTTCACAGCGAACGCATTAATGTATACGCTAACATACGAGCAAGCGCTGCGCAACAGCTTGGCGTGAGGGGCTTAAGCGCTTGGCAGTTGACACGAGGGCGTATCGCGTCTAATATACTCAAATGTATGACGATCATAAGTATGACTACTAAGCGCCGCGCTGAGTCTCAACCAGAGCCCTCCGCCGCAGCAGCCCCTGGGGCGGAGCCCGGTGGGCCGCTGCTGAAACTGAAGCGCGCAGTGCCACCTGTGCGGCGGGTGCCGCTCGCCCTGGCTCGGCGCTTCTTTCAGGTCTGCACGGCCGTGGCGGCAGGAAGCATCGCGGAGGCGGATCTCACGCCGCTGGAGTTCGCAGTGATGGCCTACGTGAACAAGGTCGTCGGCGAGCCCGGCATCGACCAGTCGAGTCTGGCCGCACGACTGGGCATCGATCGCAACAACACTAGCCTACTAGTGGCCCGACTGCAGGCCAAGGGCCTCATCGAGCCCCGCGTCAACGCCGAGGACCGGCGGGCGCGCCTGCTGTGGCTCACGCCCCGCGGTGAGAAGCTTCACGCGCGCCTGTACCCGCGCGCTTACGCCGACCAGCTAGGCATACTGAAGACGCTCAGCGCCGATGAACGCGAGACTCTCCTCGACCTTCTGGTGCGGGTGATCGAGGGCAACCGACCGTTCGCCCGCCCCGGGGCCGGCCGCCGCAAGCGCCGCTCCGCCTCCGCCATCTCCGCCAACCTTTGAGGAGCCGCAATGCAACCGATCCTCCGCGACTTGGTCGCGATCTTCTTCGCCATTGCCGCCGCCTTGGCCACAGGAGGTAACGCGTCCGCGCAAACGTGGCCGCAGCGCCCGGTACGAGTGATCGTGCCGCTGCCGCCGGGTACCGCAGTGGACGTGTCCGCGCGCGTCTACGCAGAGCGCTTGGCATCGATGTGGGGCCAGCCGGTGATCGTCGAGAACCTGCCCGGCGCCGACGGCCTGATCGCGGCGCGCGAGTTCGTCGGCCGACGCGACGACCACACGCTGCTGTACTCGTTCGCGGGCCTCATGACGATTAATCCGCTGACCTACTCAAAGCTGCCCTACGACCCGCGCGACCTGGTGCCGATCGCGGCCTCATCGGACAACTGCTTGGCCATTGCACTCTCGTCGAAGCTGGGGGTGGCCACGCTGCCGGAACTGCTGAAGCTTGCCCGTTCGCGGGTCGAGAAGATTAACTGGGCGGCGACCGCCGGGTTGCCGTATTTCGCGTTTGCCGGGTTCGAGAAGGACGGCGGGGTCGAGATGGTCCATGTGGCTTACCGCGATTTTTCCGCGGCGCTGGCTGACCTCAAGGAAGGGCGCATCGACGTGGTCAGCACAGCATTGACCCAGTTGCTGCAGCACGAACAGGCGGGCAACCTCAAGCTCGTGGCGGTCATCAACCGCACGCGTTGCCCGTTGGCGCCGAACGTCCC
>JAYTIR010000293.1:0-3540 GCA_043731765.1 Burkholderiales bacterium | reverse complement strand
TTTGCTTCGCTTTCTGAATCGACTGCAGAAAGCAGGTTTGGTCGGGCGTTTCCGCAAGGGAATGTCGTCCGCCAGCGGCTGGTAGTGGCCAGCCACCAGGCCAGGGATGCAATGTCCCCGGATTGTCGAGACTGTTTGTGTTTAGCGCCGCGCACTTTCGCGCGGCGTCTTGGGTCCGCGCACTACCGCGCGGCCCCGACGAATTGGAGACGGGACGACTCACATGGCGACCACGCACGCTACGCCCTACACGTTTACCGAAAAGAAGCGCATCCGCAAGAGCTTCGCCAAGCGCGCGAGCGTTCTGAAGGTGCCGTTCCTGCTCGAAACGCAGCTCGCGTCCTACCGCGCGTTCCTGCAGGAATTCACGGCGGGAGAACTGCGCAAGAACGAGGGCCTGCAGGCCGCGTTCACGTCGATCTTCCCGATCTCGAGCCATTCGGGCAATGCCCGGCTCGAGTTCGTGAGCTTTTCGCTGCTGCCCCCGGCGTTCGACGTCGTGGAGTGCCAGCAGCGCGGCCTCACGTTCTGTTCCGCTCTGCGCGCCAAGGTCCGTCTCATCATCATGGACAAGGAAGCGCCGAAGGACACCGTGAAGGAAGTGAAGGAGCAGGAGGTCTACATGGGCGAGATCCCGCTCATGACCGAAAACGGCTCGTTCATCATCAACGGCACGGAGCGCGTGATCGTCTCCCAGCTGCATCGCTCGCCCGGCGTGTTCTTCGAGCACGACCGCGGCAAGACGCACAGCTCCGGCAAGCTCCTGTTTTCGGCTCGCGTGATTCCATACCGCGGCTCGTGGCTCGACTTCGAATTCGATCCCAAGGACTTCCTGTTCTTCCGCGTGGACCGCCGCCGCAAGATGCCGGTGACCACGCTGCTCA
The DNA here is from genome assembly GCA_043731765.1 of Burkholderiales bacterium. Taxonomy (GTDB): domain Bacteria; phylum Pseudomonadota; class Gammaproteobacteria; order Burkholderiales; family Casimicrobiaceae; genus VBCG01. Next base: position 2,656 of record JAYTIR010000293.1, on the reverse strand, counting down.
AGGCCATCGGCCTGACCCATGAGGACATCCTCAAGCAGTTCTTCGTCTTCGACACGTTCCATTTGGGCGTGAAGGGCTCCGAGCTCGATTTCGTGCCGGAACGCATGCGCGGTGAAATGGCGCGTTTCGACATCGCCGGCAAGGACGGCAAGGTCATCGCCGGCCGCGACAAGCGGATCACGGCGCGCCATGTGCGCGAGCTGGTCGACAGCGGCGTCAAGAAGATCGCCGTGCCGAACGAGTACATCCTGGGCCGCACGCTCGCGACCAACGTCGTCGACAAGTCCACGGGCGAATTGATTGCCAAGGCCAACGACGAGATCACCGAGGACCTGCTGGCCAAGCTGCTCGACGCCGCGGTGGCCGCGATCCAGACGATCTACACCAACGACCTCGACATGGGGCCGTTCATTTCGCAGACGCTGCGCACCGACGACACGCCGGACCAGTATGCCGCCAAGGTCGCGATCTACCGGATGATGCGTCCGGGCGAACCGCCGACCGAAGACGCGGTCGAGTCGCTGTTCCACGGCCTCTTCTTCTCGGAAGAGCGCTACGACCTGTCGGCCGTGGGCCGCATGAAGTTCAACCGCCGCATCGGGCGGCCTGAACTCAAGGGTCCGTCGACGCTGACCAACGAAGACATCATCGCCGTCATCAAGATCCTCGTGGACCTGCGTAACGGCCGCGGCGAAATCGACGACATCGATCACCTCGGCAATCGCCGCGTCCGCTCGGTCGGCGAACTCGCGGAAAACCAGTTCCGCTCGGGATTGGTGCGCGTCGAACGCGCCGTGAAGGAACGTCTTGGTCAGGCGGAGAGCGACAATCTGCTGCCGCACGACCTCATCAACGCCAAGCCGATCTCGGCCGCGATCAAGGAGTTCTTCGGCTCGTCGCAACTGTCGCAATTCATGGACCAGACGAATCCGCTGTCCGAGATCACGCATAAGCGCCGCGTTTCGGCGCTGGGGCCAGGCGGCCTCACGCGCGAGCGCGCGGGCTTCGAAGTGCGCGACGTGCATCCGACCCACTACGGCCGCGTGTGCCCGATCGAGACGCCGGAAGGCCCGAACATCGGCCTCATCAACTCGCTCGCGCTGTACGCCCGCACCAACGAATACGGCTTCCTCGAGACGCCGTATCGCCGCGTGGCCAACAGCAAGGTCACCGACCAGATCGACTATCTGTCGGCGATCGAAGAAGGCCAGTTTGTGATCGCGCAGGCGAACGCGAAGGTCGACAAGTCCGGCAAGCTCGCGGATGAACTCGTGTCGTGCCGCAGCAAGAACGAATTCATGCTGTCGACGGCCGACAAGGTGAATTACATGGACGTCGCGCCGTCGCAGATCGTGTCGGTGGCGGCTTCGCTGATCCCGTTCCTCGAGCACGACGACGCCAACCGCGCGTTGATGGGCTCGAACATGCAACGCCAGGCAGTGCCTTGCCTGCGTCCGGAAAAGCCGCTCGTCGGCACGGGCGTGGAACGCACGGCGGCGGTCGACTCCGGTACGGCCGTGATGGCGCGCCGGGGCGGCAAGGTCGACTACATCGACGCCTCGCGCATTGTCGTGCGCGTGCACGATACGGAAACGGCGGCAGGTGAGGTCGGCGTCGATATCTACAACCTGACCAAGTACAAGCGGTCGAACCAGAACACCAACATCAACCAGCGGCCGCTGGTCATCGTGGGTGACGTGATTGCAAAAGGCGACGTGATCGCCGACGGCGCTTCCACTGACATGGGCGAGCTCGCACTCGGGCAGAACATGCTCGTCGCGTTCATGCCATGGAACGGCTACAACTACGAAGACTCGATCCTGATCAGCGAGCGCGTGGTCGGCGACGACCGCTACACGTCGATTCACATCGAGGAACTGTCGGTCGTCGCGCGTGACACCAAGCTCGGCCCCGAGGAAATCACGCGGGACATTTCGAGCCTGGGCGAAGGCCAGCTGGGCCGCCTCGACGATTCCGGCATTGTGTATATCGGCGCGGAAGTCGAAGCCGGTGACGTGCTGGTCGGCAAGGTGACGCCGAAGGGCGAAACCCAGCTCACGCCGGAGGAAAAACTGCTGCGCGCGATCTTCGGCGAGAAGGCCTCCGACGTGAAGGACACGTCGTTGCGCGTTCCGTCCGGCATCTCGGGCACGGTGATCGACGTGCAGGTGTTCACGCGCGAAGGCATCGAGCGCGACAAGCGCGCCGCGCAGATCATCGACGACGACCTGAAGGGCTACCGCAAGGACCTGAACGACCAGCTGCGCATCGTCGAGAACGACGCCTACGCGCGGATCGAGAAGTTGCTCCAGGGCAAGACCGTCAATGGGGGTCCGAAGAAGATCGCCAAGGGCGCCAAGGTCAACAAGGAGTACCTGGACTCCGTCCCGCGACACGACTGGTTCGACATCCGTCTCGCGAACGAGGATTCGGCACGGCAATTGGAGCAGATGAAGGAATCGCTGGCGCAGTTGCGTGTCACGTTCGACCAGATGTTCGAGCAGAAGAAGAAGAAGCTCACGCAGGGCGACGAACTGCCGCCGGGTGTGCAGAAGATGGTCAAGGTCTACGTGGCCGTGAAGCGCCGCCTGCAGCCGGGCGACAAGATGGCCGGCCGCCACGGCAACAAGGGCGTGGTGTCGAAGATCGTGCCGGT
>JAYTIR010000292.1:0-2583 GCA_043731765.1 Burkholderiales bacterium | reverse complement strand
GTCAACGACGAGGATGGTTTCGCGGTGCTCGGCCCCAGCTATTCGGGGTTGGGCAATACGAAGAAGGAATACTCGTTCCTGTGCTTCATTCAGCAGGGGCTCCTGGCGGTGCCGTGGGGATCGGCGAGCGGCCGGTGCGGTTCAACCGGCACGCTGCCGACTCCGGACAGCAGCGCGGGTCCGATGGTGATGGCGCCTGCGGCCCCGACCGCGCTGACGGCCGTCGCCGGAAATGCTCAGGTGAACCTCACGTGGGCGGCCGCGACCGGAGCGACGGGATACAACGTCAAATACGCGACGACGAGCGTCGGGCCCTTTCAACCGGTCGCCACCGGCGTGACGACGACGGCCGTGACGCTGACGGGGTTGACCAATGGGACCACGTACTACTACGTCGTGACGGCGACGAATCCCGCAGGCGAGAGCGCGAATTCGAACCTCGTGTCGGCGACAGGCGTCGCGCCTGTGCTTACGAACCTCAGCGTGTGGTGGCCGACCGATGGAGCCAGGGTTTCCGGGACCCAGGCGTTCAAGGCGCGTTTGGAGAACATGGCCGTGATCGACTACCGGATGTACTGGCAGGTGGACGGCGGCGGGTTGAGCACCATGTCCGACAATTACACCGGTGGCGCACACAAGGAAGCATCGGTGAACGTCGCGGGCTGGAAATGGCGCGGTAACGGCCCGTACGTGGTCAACTTCGTCGCGAAAGATCCAACGGGAAAGACGCTCGCGCAGAAAAGCTCGACGATCTATATCGTGCGCTAGGCGAAGTTATCGCACGGTTGGGTTGTGGGGAAGAAGTCGAACTGCGGGCGGCGTGTGCGGGACGTCACTCGTAACAAGAGTGGCGGGGTCGACGGGACTCGAACCCGCGGCCTCCGGCGTGACAGGCAGGAGGCAATGACAGCACATCGCAGCAGACCCCGGAAAATCGGGGTCGGCTCTCCCGCGTCTTGGTCAGTCACTGCCGATCGTGGACGCGTGTTTCGGAACGGCTTGCAAGTTTTTGCAAGCGGGTCACGAACAGCCTGATTCGACGTGCGAGGAGCGAAACCCACGCGCCCGCTGCCACGAATTCATCGGCCACGCGAACCTGCTTGGGGTCGTCGCGCGCCAGAATGCGCACCAGGACGTTCGTATCAACGGCGCGCCTGTTTCTTTCGGATATATTGCCGAATCCCGTCCTTCAGTTCTTCCAGTGCCCGAGGCTTCGGCGATCCTTCCGGAAACAACGTGCGATGAATATCTTCCGAGGTATACCGTCCGGCGCGTCGCACCACGATTTGACCGCCGTCCTCGTCCCATTCCAGAACCGATCCGGCGGCAATACCAAGCCGTCGACGAACTTCGGCGGGAACGGAGACTTGTCCCTGAGAGGTGAGCCTCGACCGTGCGATAGCCATAAATCAATTCATATTACCACGGTAATTGGTCTCACCTCCTCGCGCCGCTGAGGTCGTCGAACGCGGGATCGAACAGCGGCTCGAAATGTCGCCTGAGCGTCTCCTCGAGATAGCCGGCGTCGAGCAATGGCGACAACTGATTCGTCAAGGTCAGTCGCACGGCTGTGCCGCGAGAAGCCGTCAAGCCCGGCGGCGGAATCCATTTCCACGGCGCGCGATGACGGGATGCCAGATGCCAGCGTGTGGCAACGTGCGTGGCGCCGCGCCTAGTTTCGGTGACCACCTCGCGCGACACGAGCAACCCGAGCTTGATGCCCACGCCCGCGAATCCGATTCCGTCTCCGCGCGCCTTGGTGCTCGCGGCCACGTCGTGGTACCGCGCCAGCTCCCTTCGCTGCATACCACGCCCATCGTCCACGATCGTCAGCGTCGAGTCAGCCGGGTTGGTGAGAAGGCGGATGTGCGTCCCAAGGGAATCGAGCGCATTCGCCACGGCTTCGGTGAGGATCGTCTCTTCCAGGGCGCCGGTGTACGCGTCCCGGAGGTCTTCGAGGAGGTGTTGGAGGTCGACGCGGGTTTCGCCCACGCGAGCATCTTATCGTCTGCGGCGGCGCAACGCTCTCGTGACGCGACCCCTGAACGCATGAAGCCTGCCGGCGGAGATGGTGATGCCTGTCGGATTCTCAAATATACCAGCCAGCGGCGTACCGAGCCATCCACCTGCACTATCCCGACCTTCGTCAACGAAGGCGCGCGCGGCTGTTCGTGGGTGATGCACACGATGCTGCGAGGATGCGCGAATCTTGTGGCATCTCGAAGGAATTCCGCGCCGCTTGCAAAGAGACTCACCCGCGGCCTCCGGCTCGTTTGCAAGCAGGCTCCCGCCACGGACGGGACCTCCTTTATTCTCCGAAGGATAGTTGGCGGGGTCGACGGGACTCGAACCCGCGGCCTCCGGCGTGACAGGCCGGCGTTCTAACCAACTGAACTACGACCCCACAAGAACGATGGTATTGCAGATTTCAGAATGCAGATTTCAGATTGGGTTGTCAGTCCAACCGGAGATTTCGATCTGCGCGCTCAATCTGCAATCTGAAATCAGCAATCTGAAATCTGATGATTGCTGAGTGGGCGGTACAGGACTCGAACCTGTGACAGCCGGCGTGTAAAGCCGGTG
>JAYTIR010000291.1:0-1929 GCA_043731765.1 Burkholderiales bacterium | reverse complement strand
GACCGCCACCTCGCCTTCGACCTCGGCCACGCGCAGCCCGTACGTCGAGACGACGAAGTCGAGCCGGTTGCGATATTCGCGCGGCGTATAAACGCGGGTGTGCGAATCGCGCAATTCGCCGACCATGCGTCCAAGCAGCGCATAGAAAGCGCCGTCGCTCCGCACGCGTTCGAGTTGCGGCAGGTAACGCCGGCGCATGGCCTCCCAATCGACGCCGTTGAACGCAGCGTCGTAGAACCGTTCGTGGACAATCCGCCATGCCTGTTCGAACGCCGCATCGCGCGTGCGCGCGTCGTCCAGTTCCGCGGAGAACGAGCGCGCAGCGCCCTGGGCGGCGTTGGCGGCGTTGGCGGCGTTGGCGGCGTTGGCGGCGTTGGCCGCGGAAGCCACGGAAGCCACGGAATTCGCAGCGGGATTTCCCGCCGCGGGAGCAACGGCAGCCGGCGGAGGGTTGGCGGCGCCCGTCGCGACTGCAGCCAGGGGCGCTATCCGCGTGGCCGGTAATAGCGCAGGTGCCGGAGCGAGCGACGCACATGCCGCCGCCAGCACCACGCACAGCGCCGCGACGCTCGCGCCGCTGTGGCGGGCCGTTGCCGCGGTCCAAACCCGTAACCACCCGCGCAGCATGTGGCTCAACCCAGGACGCGTTTCAGCCATACGCCGATATCGCGGACTTCTTCGATGCACACCGAATGCTGCATCGGATACGTATGCCACTCGACCGGATACCCCTGCGCCTGCAACGCCCGGCGCGAAGTCTCGGCCCACTCCGGTCGAATCATCGAATCGCCGGTCCCGTGCGCCATGAAAATCGGGATGTCGGCATTGGCGGCATGCGCTTCGGTCGCCAGCGCCTGGGGCAACGCAAGATAGGTCGACAACGCCATGATGCCGGCCAACCGTTCGGGATGGCGCAAGCCGGTCTGCAAGGCGACGACGCCGCCCTGCGAAAATCCGGCGAGCAGCAGCCTCGAGGCACCGATGCCGCGAGACTTCTCGCGCGCGATCAACTGCTCGATCCGTTGCTGCGAGTCGCGGATGCCGGCCTCGTCGCCACGATTGGTCAGGTCACTGCCGACGATGTCGTACCAGGCGCGCATCACCGCACCGCCGTTGATGCTCACCGGGCGCATCGGGGCGTGCGGGAAAACGAAGCGGATTCCGCGCTCGCCGGGAAGGTCCAGTTCGTCGACAAGCGGAACAAAATCGCTGCCGTCGGCGCCCAGCCCGTGCATCCAGATGACCGCTGCGTCGGGATTCGGACGGGTTTCCAGTTCGATTGTCGCCAGCAGGTCAGCAGCCATGAGCAGTTCCGAAAGTCGTAGCGGCAATTCTACCGCACGGCCGCTGCGCCGCCCCGCGTGGCGCTCCTGCGACAGGATGGAAGACCCCTCGCGCCAGTCGCGGCGGAAAATCGTTCAGGGCTGTTCAGGCCTTGCGTTGCGGACGCGCTTCCACTGGCGTGAAGTCGAGCGTCACAAACTGCCCGCCCTGATACTGCTGTGCGATCGGATCGAGCGGATTCGGCTGCCGCAGAATCTCCGGCGCGAAGTCTTCGCTGTTCTGTCGCGGTTTGAAGCCGAGCTTTTCCGCGCCGGTGTTGTCCCAATAGATGCGGGTGTTATTCGAAGCGGCCCAGACCGCCATGTAGCCGATATCGGGCACGGTGATGCACTGCATGATCAACTGCACCAAATCTTCGGTGCCGAACCATGTGCTCAGCTGGCGGAAGTTTTCCGGCGGCTTGCCCATCGCGGTGCCGATCCGGATCGAGATGCCCTCGATCCCGTGCTTGTCCCAGTACATCCGGGCCATTGCTTCGCCCCACACTTTGGATAGTCCATAAAGGCCGTCGGGACGAAACGGCGCGTCGAGTTTGAGCTTGTCATGGACCGAGTGCATGCCGAACGCGTGGTTCGAGCTGGCGAA
>JAYTIR010000290.1:0-4924 GCA_043731765.1 Burkholderiales bacterium | reverse complement strand
AAGTGCGCGAGCCGCTTTCCACCGGCACGACGGTCGCACCGAGCAGCTTCATGCGGTAGACGTTCTGCGCCTGGCGCTGCACGTCCTCGGTGCCCATGTACACGACGCACTCCATGCCATAGCGAGTGGCCACGGTCGCGGCCGCCACGCCGTGTTGCCCGGCGCCGGTTTCGGCGATCACCCGCAGCTTACCCATCCGCTTGGCGAGCAGCGCCTGGCCCACGGTATTGTTGATCTTGTGCGCGCCGGTGTGGTTCAGGTCCTCGCGCTTCAACCAGATCTGCGCGCCGCCCAGTTCAAGCGACCAGCGCTCCGCGTGGTACACGGGCGACGGCCGGCCGACGTAGTGCTTCAATTCGCGCGCGAATTCGGCGCAAAACGCGGGATCGTCCTGGTAGCGCGCGTACTGCGCCTTCAGGTCGTCGAGCGCACGGATCAGCGTTTCGGCGACAAACACGCCGCCGTAAGGGCCGAAATGGCCGCGCGCGTCCGGAAGGTCATACATCTGCATCACGAACTCCCTTGACGAATGCCGCGATGCGCGCGGCATCCTTGATGCCTTTGCGCGGCTTGCCGTCGAGACCGCGCTCCTCGACGCCGCTCGACACATCGACCGCCCACGGCCGCACTGCGCGAATCGCATCGCCGACATTGTCCGGATCGAGACCTCCCGACAGGATCAACGGCTTGGCCAGGCCGGCGCGCACCGCGGGTGAAAGACGCGACCAGTCGAACGTGCGCCCGGTGCCGCCGGGTAGATCACCGACGCGGAACGTGTCGAACAGAAAACCCCCTGCGTCACCGTAACGGGCCGCGTATTCTAGCAAATCGACGCCTTCCTTCATGTGCACGGCCTTGAGATAAGGACGCATGAACGCGTTGCACAGGTCGCGCGGTTCGTCGCCATGGAATTGCAGCACATCGATGGGAACCGCGTCGAGCACCGAGCGCACTTCGGTCGGACCTGGATCGACGAACAACGCCACCTTGGTCACGAAAGGTGGCAGCGCGGCGGCAATCTCACGCGCGCGTCCGACGTCCACGCGGCGCGGCGTCCCGTGCCAGAACACCAGGCCGATCGCGTCCGCCCCCGCATCTGCCGCCGCGCGCGCGTCGACGACGCGCGTGATCCCGCAAATCTTGACGCGAGTACGCATGCCGCTCATTTGGCCGCGAGCGCACCCAGGAGCGTGACCGCCCGCACCGTAGGTGGCAAACCGAACCGCGCGTCGTAGTCCGCTCCGGCGAAATAGAGGCCATCGGCGGCGAACGTAGGTGCAGCACGCGTGCGATCGCGCGCGGCGAGCAATTCGGGGATCCATGCCGGCGCTTGCCTGCCGGCACCGACGTAGACCAGCGTGCCGACGATATTGCGAACCATGTGATGGAGGAAGGCGTTGGCGGAAAATTCGAAACGGACGAAAGGTCCCTGCTGCGTTACGTCGATGCGCGTCAGTGTCCTGACCGGTGATTTCGCCTGGCACCCGGCCGCGCGGAACGCCGAGAAATCGTGGGTGCCCAGCAAGTGCGTTGCGGCCACTTTCATCGATCCCGCGTCGAGGGAGTGATGGTACCAGCCGGCGTAACCGGCAAGGAGCCCGGGCCGCTCGGCACGCGCAAGCAGCAGGTACGTGTAATGGCGGGCGGTGGCGGAAAAGCGGGCGTGGAAGTCATCGGGAACAGGACACGCCCACAACACGGCCGCTGTTGCCGGCAGGAGCGCATTGACGCCCCGGACCCAGGCCGATTCGGCACGTTGCGCAACGGTTTCGAAATGCACGATCTGCGAGACCGCGTGCACACCTGCATCGGTGCGTCCGGCGGCGATCACGGTGACGTCGTGGTCGGCGACTTCACCGATGGCGCGCTCCAGCGCATCCTGCACGCCGCAGCCCGACGGCTGCGCCTGGAAGCCGCAGAACGTGTGGCCGGAATATTCGACGGCGAGGGCGAAGCGCATTGTAGAAATACCCACGAAACACCGCGGGCGGCGGATCACCGACCCGCCGCCCGCATTGAAACTCTAAATCAGTTTTGGGTCAGGCCAGTTTGGCGAGCAGCGCCTTGGCTTCGGTCTTCTGCTGGTCGTCGCCCTCGTGGAGCACTTCCTGCAGGATTTCACGCGCGCCTTCGACGTCGCCCATTTCCTGGTAGGCCTTGGCCAGGTCGAGCTTGGTTGCGGCGTCGTGCCACTGGCCATCGAGCACCGACGGCGTCGGGTCCTCGAAGGTAGAACGATCGGGATCAAACGAGAGGTCGAGTTTGTCGAGTGCAAGCGCTGCGGCCGGCCGCAGCAATTGCGGCGCCATGCCGCTCGACGGCCCTTCCGATGCGGTGGTGGCCAGTTCCGGCTCGACGCGTTGCTTGCCCGTTGGCGCGGGCTTGTCGGCATCGTCCAGCTTGAAATCGAGGTCGAACTTCGCGGCGTCGCCGAAGCTTTCCCTGGCCGCTTCGACCTTGTTCGAGAGGGCAGTCGCCTCCGCGTCCATGGCAGGCCTGCGCGCGGCCATTGCGCCGATCACGGCACCGGCAGCCACTGCCGTCGCCGCGCTCTTCGCCGTTTTCTCGAGTTCGCTTTCGGCGCCGGCGAGGATATCGGCAGGAGACTTGGGCACAGCGCCAGACGTCGGAGAAATCGAAATCTCCTCGTCCATCTGTAATTCGAGGCCGCGGTCGTTGTCGGCCCCCTCGATCGAACCATCGGCAGCCGGACTCATCGCGAGCGGATGCACATCGGCAGCCGCAGAAGGTGCGCCACCTTCGGCGAACATCGGATTGTTCGGGTCGAGCTGGCGGCCGAGCGCGACGGCCTTGTGCCACGTCTCACCCTGGCCATTGGACACCGCGTAGAGCTCCGAGGCCACCGTTTCAAACGCCGATGGCTTGTTGTGTTGCGCGTGAATCTCAAGCAGCTTGAGATAGATTTCCTGCCGCTGCGGATCCTTCTTCAGCGCGTCCTTCAGGATTTCCTCGGCCTGCGCATCGCGGCCGTAGGCGAGATACACCTCGGCTTCGGCAATCGGGTCGACTTCGTCGGTGTCGATGTTGCCCAGGCCCTCGCGGCTGAAGTCGCTCGCGAGCGAGTTGTCGCCCGTATTCACGACGCCGCCGCCCGTGGAACCGAACACCGTGTTCGTCTTGATGTCCGTCCCGGAAATGATGCTGTCTTCGAACTTGGTGGTCTTGCGACGGCGCGTCGCGATCGCGAACGCGAGGCCGGCGAGTACCGCGAGCGCTCCACCGCCTATTGCCCACGACGGCGTGTTGGCAAGCAAGTCGTCGAACATTCCCGGCGGCGTAGGCGTAGGCGCTGCCTTGGGCACGACCTTCGGCGGCGGGGCTTTGGTCTCAGGCGGTTTCACATCCGCGGGCTCAGGTGCAGCGGCCTTGGCATCGGCCGCGGCCTTCGCATCCGCAGCCACCTTCGCATCCGCAGCCACCTTCGCGTCCGCAGCCGCCTTCGCATCCGCAGTCGCCTTCGCGTCCGCAGCCGCATCCGCAGTCGCCTTGGCATCCGATGCCGCCTTGGCATCCGCCGCAGCCTTGGCCGCCGCAGCGTCATCGGCCGCCTTGGTCGCAGGCGTCGTCGGCGTCGTATAGGTCGGCACCACCACGGGTGCGGGTGCCTTGCCCTTGGCTGCGTCGGTTTGCGTCTGCAGCTGCGCCATGGTCTGGTTCTTGAGATCAACGGCGCGTTGCAGATCCTTCAGGGTCCGTTCGAGATCGGCGATGCGGCTTTGCGCTTCCTTGAGCGCGGCGGCCTGCGCGACTGCGGACTCCGCGGCGCCCGACCCCTTGCCTGCTCCGGCATCCTTTGACAGCCTCAGCTGGTCGGCGCCCGGACGCACGGCGGGCACCTTGTCCTCGACCGCGGTGCCGATCCTGCCGCCGGCCGCGCGGCTGCCCGACTCATCGGCCATCGGTGCTGCACCGGCAACGCGGTCGCGATAGGCGCGCCAATCAGCGGCCTGCACCCGCACCACCTTCGTTGCTTCGGCGGGTTGCGCCGACGACGATTCCACCGCATTCGGGATCGTGATGATCGCGCCCGAACGCAGCCGGTTCATGTTGGCGCCTTCGAACGCGCCCTGGTTGCTCTTGAACATCGCGACCAGCATCTGGTCGAGCGTGACTGTTTCCGGCTTGTACTCCTTGGCAATCCTGGACAGCGTATCGCCACGCTTCACCGTGTAGGAGTCGCCATCAGGGCGAGCAGCGGCCGGTGCCATGGGTGCGGCGGACGATTGCGCCCGCGGAGCCGCGCCTCCGGCGCGCGCCGGCGTGACCGGTTCGACCTGTGCGACATCGGTTCCGGTAGCCGGAGGGTCGAGCAGGAACGTGTAATCGCGCACCACGCGCCCCGACGACCAATTCACTTCCACCATCAGGTCAAGATACGGCTCGTTGACCAATGTGGGTGACGAAACACGCAGGTAGGTTTCGCCGTTGGCGCCGCGTTCGATGGTAATCCGCGCACGGGACAACGCGGCCTGGTATTGCAGGTTGTTTTGCCGGTACAGCGCGGGGTCGGCGACCTTGGCCACCAACGAATCGAGTTCTTCCTTGGATCCCGGCAAAAGCTCGATCTTGGCCGAAAGTGGCTGGCCGAGCGCCGACTCGAGGGTCAGCTTGCCGAGGCCGAGCGCATCGGCCGTCAGCGGCAGCGCAAGCGCGCCCGCGACCAGGCCGTACGTGACGATGGGTTTTACTCGCATGCCGACCCCTTCGGGAATGCTGTTTGGCTCAAGCTAACATAACATCATGGATTTAGCGGTGCAAGCTAAACCTCGGTATTAGCTTGGATTTTCCCCCGTGTGCCATTGCGGATTCACACGAGATTCATGCCACTGTTCTAACGGCGAGCGCTAGCGCTAGCGTACCGCAATTGCCGCCGCTACAAGATGTAGTGGCCCGGTGCGGCACC
>JAYTIR010000289.1:0-3205 GCA_043731765.1 Burkholderiales bacterium | reverse complement strand
CGGGCATTCGTGACGTGCTCGTCACCAATGAAATCGTTGCTTTGCCCAAGCTTGCCCGTCTCGCCGGCCTTGCGCGGACCGCGACGATCGGCGTGCTCGCCGATGACCTCGCAACCATCGGCGCCATTTCCACCGCCGCAACGAAGGCGGGCGTGACGATCGACGTGCTGGTGGAGATCGACGTCGGCGCGCATCGCTGCGGCGTCACTCCAGGTCCGCCCGCCGTGGCGCTCGCGCAGGCGATCGCGGCCTCGCCCGGATTGCGCTTTCGCGGCCTGCACGCCTATCACGGCGCCGCGCAACATCTGCGTACGCCCGCCGAACGTTGTGCCGCTATCGCGAAAGCCGTAGGTTTTGCACGCGACACGCGCGACGCCATTGTGGCCGCGGGCATCGCCTGTCCGACGGTCACCGGCGCGGGCACCGGCACGTGGCAACTTGAACGTGACAGCCGCGTCTACACCGAGCTGCAACCCGGGTCGTACATTTTCATGGATGCGGACTACAGCCGCAACGCGCTGGCGCCGGATGACCACGCGTTCGAGCAAAGTCTCTACGTCGCAGCAACCGTGATGAGTGCGCCGATGCCGGAACGCGCGATCGTCGATGCGGGGCTCAAAGCCTTCGCCTTCGATTCCGGACCGCCGATGGTTCATGCCGCCCTCGGACTCAACTATGTCAGCGCGTCCGACGAGCATGGCGTGCTGCGCGTCGATCCCGCCATTGCGCGGCCGGTCGTTGGCGAACGCGTCTGGCTCGTTCCGGGCCATTGCGACCCGACGGTCAACCTCTACGACTGGATCGTGGGCGTTCGCGGCGATCGCGTCGAGTGCGTGTGGCCGGTCGCGGCGCGCGGAGCGCTCGGGTAGTTCAGGGCGGGTAAGACCAAGCACGAGAAATGTCGCGACCTTGTGCTCCGCTTGCGCCTGCAGATCGCGCGTTGTAATATTTGTGCAGGGGGAAAGCAGGACCCCCGGGATCATTCCCTCCAAGACGGTGCCCCGTCCAATCCCTGCAAACGTTTCGCGTCGAGCGCGGGCACCAATGCATCCAGTTGCAATCGAAGCGCTTTCACTCGCCCGTGGTCCAGGAGCGATGCGGACACCGTTTGACTTCGTCTTGGAGAGCCGTCGTGGCCGATACGATCAATTTTGATGCCGATGCAATTGCGTCCCTGCCCTCGGGTTGGACCGCCGGCGTGACCGGCCGCGGCGCCCATCATTGGACTGTCGAGGCCGATGCGAGCGCGCCGTCTTCGCGCAATGTTCTGAAGCAGAGCGGGCAGGGCGATTTTCCGTGGTGCGTGGTGACCGGCGCTTCAATGGCCGATGGATTCGTCGAGGTGAAGTTCAAGGCACTCTCCGGAAAGGAAGACCAGGCCGGCGGACTGGTCTGGCGTTGGAAGGACGGTGACAATTACTACGTTGCCCGCGCCAACGCCCTGGAAGACAACGTTTCGCTGTATTACACGCTCAACGGGCGGCGCAACACGATCAAATATGTGGACGCCCCGGTCGCGAAAAACCAATGGCACACGCTGCGCGCGGAATTCGCGGGCAAACGAATCCGAGTCGTGCTCGATGGGAAGTCATACATCGAGGTCGATGACGAGCGCATTGGAGGGGCGGGCGCCGTCGGCGTCTGGACCAAGGCCGATAGCGTCACGGTCTTCGATGATTTCAACTACGGCGGGACGCCCGTCCGGTGATTTCGGCAGACATTCGCAGATTGCTCTGGGCGCGCGGCCTGCGCGCCTTCGGTGACGGGTTCGTCAGCCTGTTGCTGCCACTTTATCTCATCACGCTCGGCCTCAGTCCATTTCAGGTCGGCGTGATCGCAACCGGGACCTTGCTTGGCTCGGGCGTCCTGACGTTGTTGGTGGGCCTTCATGCCTACCGGCTTCGCTTTCGCACTCTCTTGCTGATGGCGACAGTTCTGATGGCTGTGACCGGAGCGGGCTTCGCCGTATTCACGGAGTTCTGGCCGCTGTTCGTCATTGCGGTGGTGGGCACGCTCAACCCGTCGAGCGGCGACGTCAGCGTTTTCCTCCCGCTTGAACAGGCGATTCTGGCCCGCCTTGCCACGGATCGGCAGCGCACCGCGGTTTTCGCCCGCTACAGTCTGGTCGGGGCGCTGATCGGCGCGGTCGGGGCGCTGTTTGCCGGTTTCACGGAACTGATGGCTGGAGCGATCAACGTCAGCCCGACAGCGGCGATGCAGGCCATGTTTCTGCTCTACGGGCTGCTTGGACTGGCCTCCGGCCTGATTTACCGCAAGTTGCCTGCCGAACTCGAAACCGAAACCGGACCACCAGCGGCACCCTTGCGCGAATCCAGGCGCATTGTCTATACGCTCTCGGCGTTGTTCAGCCTGGATGCCTTCGGCGGCGGATTCATCGTCCAGTCGATGCTGGCGCTTTGGCTGTTCGAGAAGTTTCAGCTATCGATCGCGGTTGCCGGCACGATTTTCTTCTGGACCGGCGTGCTTTCGGCATTCTCCTACCTAGTCGCGGTGCGCATTGCCCATCGAATCGGTCTCGTCAACACGATGGTGTTCACGCATCTGCCGTCGAGCCTGCTGTTGATACTTGTGCCATTCGTGCCCGACTTGACGTGGGTCATCGTTCTGCTGCTTGTGCGCAGTGCCTTGTCGCAGATGGACGTGCCGACACGCAGCTCGTACGTGATGGCGGTAGTTTCCCCGGCGGAACGCGCCGCCGCCGCAAGCATTACGTCGGTTCCGCGGAGCCTCGCATCGTCGGTCAGCCCGCTCATTGCCGGATACTTGCTCGGCATCTCCAGCTTCGGCTGGTCACTGGTCATCGCCGGTGGCGTGAAGATTGTCTATGATTTATTGTTGCTGGCAACGTTTCGCGCGGTCCGCCCCCCGGAAGAGCCCCCTTAGCACATCAAAGCGTCGCGATTCCGCGTGATGTGCGGATCATCGCGGCTATACGCGGCAACTTTCCGTAGGTGACCTTCATCGTTTCCGACAATCCCAGGGCAGCGAGGTCGCCACGTACAAGTGCGGGTTCCGGATGCTCACCTGCGACCGCGACCAGTCGACATCCTGAATCGGGCATGCGGTCGGTCGGATGTTGCACACCGGACCACTGGATGAGGGTCGGCACCAGGCCGCGTCCGGGGCGATGGCCGTCGGCGGGAATCGTGATGCGCCAGGTGAGATCGCCGCGTGTCATGGCCGT
>JAYTIR010000288.1:0-2874 GCA_043731765.1 Burkholderiales bacterium | reverse complement strand
TCGCGATGCGCGCCGGCAACAAGTTGGCGTGGGAGGAATCCGCGCAGATCGCAAGCAAGTTCGACCCGCAGACCGGTCGCTGGGGACTCTTCAACGGCGACAACCCGCTGTTCGAAGTCGATGTCACGACCGGGGAATTGCGCGTGAACGGGCGGCCTGTGCAGGTGACCTACAAAGACTGACGGCCGACAGCCTGTCGAATCGGGCTTAGGTGGTCCGTGGTAATTTGCGTGCTCATCACGACCACTCAGCACGACCACGAAAACGTCACGTGAAGGCCGTTGTCCTCACCTATCACTCCCACCATGTCCTGGGACCTGGCTACGCGCAAAACGATCACGTCGCGTTGCCGGTCGACCTGTCCACCATCACCAAGTCCGGCGGGCGCATCGTTTCACTCGCGACACTCGTCGACGCGATCGAAGCGCACCAGTCGGGATCGGGCACCAAGGACAAAGACGCAACGCTGGTGGCGCTGACGTTCGACGACGGCCCGGTGTGGGATTACGCGGATTTCGTCCATCCGGTCCTGGGAAGTCAACGCGGTTTTGCGAACGTGATGCAGGATTTCCTGTTGACGCCTAGCGGCCGCGCGCAGCCCGATCTGTCGGCCACGAGCTTTGTCATTGCGTCACCGGAAGCGCGCCGGGTAATGGAAACGAGCTTCGATGCCGAATACACGTTTCTGTGCACGGGTGCATTGGATGACGCCTGGTGGCCGCAGGCCATTGCGACCGGGCTCATCCGAATCGGCAACCACAGCTGGGATCACCTGCATCCGGCCCTCGATAGTGTGGCGCACTCGCGGCAGGTCCGCGGCGACTTTACGCAGGTGACCGACACCGCGGACGCCCATGCGCAGATCCGCGCGGCGATGGCATGCATCAACGCGCGCACGGGCGGGCGGGCCGCACCGTTCTTCGCGTATCCGTTCGGCCACTACAACGACTTCCTGTTCGAGGACTACCTGCCACGCGAAGGGCGCGCCATGGGTCTTCGCGCCGCGTTCACAACCGAACCGAAAGCGATCGACGGATCGCAGAGCGTGTGGCGACTGCCGCGGTTCACTTGTGGCCACCATTGGCGCAGCCCCGAGGCACTGGCCGCAATCCTGACCGGGGAATAGGCAAAAAAACACCCGCGGAAGCGGGCATTTGTCGCACCGCGGAAGCGGGCATTTGTCGCACCGCGCACGCGGGGACTTACGTCATCTATTGCAATGTTACAGTGGTGCCCGGGAAGGGACTCGAACCCCCACACCTTGCGGCGCATGGACCTGAACCATGTGCGTCTACCAATTCCGCCACCCGGGCGACGCAACCCACAATTTTACTTTTCCGCCAGACACTTGTCAAAAAAACTGCCCAAGTCCCGCAAGCCTTCAACCCGCGCGCATCCGGGCTCGCACAAGAAACCCGCGGCGCGCGCCGAAGCTCGCGTGACGCCCGCCAATCCGAAACCGGTAGCCGCCCAAGCGCATTACAGTCCTGTAGCGCCCCACAGTCCCTTGACGCCGCGCGGTCGAGAAACCCGCAGGTCGCGCGCCGGCGACATCGATCCCACGTTGCTTCCGTCGCGCGAGGCGATCCTGGCCGCGCTGCGCAATGCCGGAACACCGCTGCCTCCCTCCGATCTGGAGCGTGAACTCGCCGTAGGTCCGGTGGCGCGCGAAGCGTTTTACGGCCGCCTGGCGGCAATGGAGCGCGACGGCCAGTTGCTCACCAATCGCAAGCGCGAGCTGTGCGTCGTCGCAAAACTCGACCTCATTGTCGGCACGGTGCAAGGACATCCCGATGGTTTCGGGTTCCTCGTTCCGGACGAAGGCGGCGACGACTATTTCCTGAGCCCGCGCGAAATGCACAAGGTGTTGCACGGCGATCGCGCAGCGCTGAGGAAGAGCGGCACCGATCGTCGCGGACGGCCGGAAGGAGAAATCGTCGAAGTGCTGGAGCGGGTGAATCGCGAAATCGTCGGCCGATTGTACGAGGAACACGGCATCTGGTTCGTGGTCGCCGAGAACCGCCGCATCAACCAGGACCTCCTGATTCCTCCGGGCGACCTGGGTGGGGCCAAGTCGGGTCAGGTCGTCGTCGCGGAAATTGTCCTGCAGCCCGCGGCGAACCGCGAAGCGATTGCCCGAGTCAAGGAAGTGCTCGGCAGCGCGACGGATTCCGGCATCGAAATCGAGATCGCGTTGCGCAAGCATGCGTTGCCCTTCGAATTCTCGATGGATGCGCAAAGGCAGGCCAAGCGCCTGCCGACTGAAGTCCGCGCGGCCGACCGCAAGGATCGCGTCGACCTCACCGCGCTGCCGCTGGTCACCATCGACGGCGAAACCGCCAAGGACTTCGACGACGCGGTCTATTGCGAGCGAAAGGGGAAGAATTTCCGCCTGGTCGTCGCGATCGCCGACGTCTCGCACTATGTCCGCGACGGCGACCCCATCGACCTGGATGCGCGCGAGCGCGGAACGTCCGTCTATTTTCCGCGGCGTGTGATCCCGATGCTGCCGGAGGAGTTGTCGAACGAACTGTGCTCCCTTAAAGCCGACGTCGAACGGTTGTGCATGGTCTGCGACATGGAAGTAACGGCGGCCGGTGCGATCAAGGGATACACGTTCTATCCGGCGGTGATGCATTCGCGCGCCCGGCTCACCTACACGCAGGTGTGGGAGTGGCTGGATGCTCCCGCCAAGGCCACGACGCCGCAGGCGCGTGCGCTGCTGCCGCAGTTGCAGAACCTGTATGCGCTCTACCACGCTCTTGCGGCGGCCAGGGGCAGGCGCGGCGCCATCGACTTCGACACGGTCGAGCTGGCGCTGGAATTCGACGAACACGGCAAGATAACGCGCATCGTGCCGGCGCCACGCAACGA
>JAYTIR010000287.1:0-2190 GCA_043731765.1 Burkholderiales bacterium | reverse complement strand
ACAAACCGGACTTCGAGTTGTTCAGCGCGATGATTTTCTACATAGACGCCTTTCCCGAACGCTTCCACCATCCGAAGGAAGATGAGTATTTGTTCCGGCGCCTGCGCGAGCGGCACCCCGAGTCGGCGCCATTGCTCGACCGGCTGGCGCTCGAGCATCACACGGGCGCCGAGAAGATCCGAGCGCTTGAACAGGCGCTCCTGCACTACAGGCATGGCGGCGCAGCCGAGTTTCCCAATTTCCTGGCGGCGGTGGAGGCCTATGCGGCGTTTCATTGGGACCACATGCGGGTCGAGGAGCAGGAAGTTTTTCCGCTGGCGGAGCAATACCTTTTGGCGGCCGACTGGCAAATGATCAACGAAGCCTTTCAAGGCCATACCGACCCGATGTTCGGAGCCGAGGCTGGAGCCAAGTACGACGCGCTGTTCACGCGCATCGTCAACCTGGCGCCGCCCCCCATCGGGGTCGGGCCCGAGCACCGGAAGGCGTAGCGTGCCGCAACCGCAACGTTCCGCGCGATCCGCCACGGTGCACGGCTGTCGCACCGGGACGCGCGGCGGCTGCGTTGTCGCGTGATCAGGTCGAGCCGTTTTCAGTCCAACCCTCGTCGAGGACGACACTCCTCCCGGCGAGCAGCTGAACTCCTGAACGACGCCAGCCTCTCAGGGCACCAGCAGCACGGGAACCTTGCTCGCCGCGAGCACCTTGGTCGACACGGATCCGAGGACGAGTCGCGCGAAATCGCCGCGCCCGCGTGAGCCCATCACGATCAGGTCGACCTTCATCTTCGCCGCGACATCGAGGATCACCGCCGCCGGCTCACCGACCTGCCACTTCGACTCGTGCCTGACTCCAGCCCGCTCCAGTTCGCGTCCCGCGACCCGCAGCGCGGCGGTGCACTCGTCGCGGTAGTACTCTTCGATCGCCTTCTTTCCCACGACCGACGCCGCGGCCCCGCGATACGGCAGAGGCGGATGCACCGTCAGCGCCAGGACATCCGGCGGTTCGCGAAACATCGAACTGTGCTGCGCCAGGTACTGGGCGGAGCGCTTCGAGAATTTCGACCCATCGACTGCCAGCAAAATCTTCATGTTGTCCCCTTTTGATTGCATCAGACCAGATTGTCTGGCGCCTGAAATCGCCATCCCTTGATCCTGGTCAAGGAGCGCGGTCGAATAGCGGCCATTCTAAGCGTGAAAAGCAAACAGGCAGCGGATCGCGTCTCACGCAATCGTGCGGGGTCCAGACAAGGGGAGAAGCAACGCCATGACCAGGGAAAGACAAGCGCTTTCAGTTCTCATCGTCAGCACGCTGGCGTTCACCGTGTGCTTTATGGTGTGGATGATGTTCGGCGTGATCGGCATTCCGATCAGGAAGACGCTGGGACTCAACGCCACCGAGTTCGGCCTGTTGACCGCGACGCCGGTGCTCACCGGCTCGCTGATCCGGGTGCCGCTGGGCATCTGGACCGACCGCTATGGCGGACGAATCGTGATGACCATCCTGATGGCGGTGACGGTCCCGGCGATCTGGATGATGAGCTACGCCAGCGCGTACTGGCATTTCCTGGTCATCGGCCTGTTCGTCGGTCTCGCCGGCGGCTCGTTTTCAGTCGGCACGCCGTACGTCGCCCGCTGGTTTCCGCGCAACCGGCAGGGCTTCGCGATGGGTGTGTACGGCGCCGGCAACTCGGGTGCCGCGGTCAACAAGTTTGTGGCCCCGGCACTTGTCGTTGCCTTCGGCTGGGCGATGGTGCCGCAGGTGTACGCCGCTATCATGCTCGGCACCATGATCGTGTTCTGGCTGTTCAGCCACAGCGATCCGGCGCATCTGGTGCCCTCTCACACGCGCTTCTCCGACCAGCTGAAAATGCTCAAGGACCGGCGCGTGCTCAAGTACTGCCAGTACTACTCGATCGTGTTCGGCGGCTACGTCGCGCTCTCGTTATGGATGGTCCAGTACTACGTCGGCGAATTCGGTCTCGAGATCCGCTCGGCGGCGCTGCTGGCAGCCTGCTTCTCGCTGCCAGGGGGCGTGCTGCGCGCGGTTGGCGGCTGGCTCTCCGACAAGTACGGTGCGCACGGCATCACCTGGTGGGTGCTGTGGGTGAGCTGGATCTGCCTGTTCCTGCTGAGCTACCCGCAAACCGACTTCACGATCCTCACCACGAACGGGCCGAAGAGCTTCCAC
>JAYTIR010000286.1:0-2245 GCA_043731765.1 Burkholderiales bacterium | reverse complement strand
AAATCGGGCAACGCGATGCCGCAATCCGGCGACCTGCGCGGCACGACTGCGCCGGTGCAGCCCGGTGCAGGCAGCCTGCGCATCGTCATCGATCAGGTCGTGCCCTAGGAGCCGGTCGGGCTCCGCGGTCACACCTCGGCGCCGCTCGCGTAGACCAGGAATTTTTCGGGAGACACGCGAATCGCGGCACCCGTAGGACAGGCGCGCACGCAGGCCGGGCCGCCGGATTGCCCCTGGCACATGTCGCACTTGATGGCCTTCTTGGACAGCGCCTTGTCGTGCGACTTCGCCTCCACGCCCGGCTCTTCTCCCGCGCCCAACAACAACCATTGCAGGAGGCTCGGCGCCTTGCGCTCCGGATCGAGCGGAGCCATCTGGATGACGCCATACGGACAATTACGCTCGCAATTGCCGCAGCCGATGCAAGTGTCGCTGATGAAGACCTCGCCGTTGGGCGCGCGGTGAATCGCGTCCGGCGGGCAATCCTTCATGCAGTGCGGATGTTCGCAATGACGGCATGACGTGGGCACGTGCAGTTGCGCGTACGTCGGCCCCGCCTCGCGATTGAGGCGCGAGGTCCCTTCGTGCGTGTCGGCGCACGCCTTTTCGCAGTTGTCGCAGCGGATGCACAGGCTCTCGTCGATAAGGAGAACGTCGGTCGCCTCGCCGATGCCCTGCTGCAACAGATAGCTGATGATGTTGCCGGACTGGGTCTGCGACTCCATCTGCACGTTGCCGCGAATGCGTTCGAGAAACTGGGCCTCGAGCACGTCCATTAATTGCGGATGCCGGCCGACGACTTGCTTGAACCGGGCGCCATCGAGGACGATCGCTTCGGTGATCACCGCCGCCTTTACCGTGCCCATGCGCGGGCTGTCGGACAGGAGCGCCATTTCGCCGACGTAGTTCCCCGCGGCTACATAGGACAACACGACGTCGCGCCCGCCGATGCGCCGCGATACGGTGACCGAACCGCGTCGCAGCAGGTACAGCCCGTCGGGCGCATCACCCTCCTTGAACAACGTGTCGCCGCTCGCATAGGTCTTGAGTTGCGCGCCCTGGATCAGCTCCGCGAGATCGGCCTCCGGTAGATCCTGTGAAAGATAGGCGCGAACGGAACGTTGCAGATACACGTGGTCGATCGACTTGCGCACGGCGTCGACCGACGCAATCAGCTTCAGCATCGAACGCCGCGGCGTCTCGATCAACACGGTGTCTTTGCCTGCGCGCACCGTCGCGGCGCGTCGCCGTCCGGAAATGAGGCCGAGTTCACCGAAGAACTGGCCGGGACCCAATCGCGCTGTCCGGGCTTCGGGGGTTTCCGCACTGATCTCGACGTCGACGCTGCCCTCGACAATCGAAAAAAAGGTGTTCGTGTAGTCGTTGCGGTTGAACAGGACCGCGCCCGGCGCCGGCGCCTGGATTTCGCTGTCGATCAGGAACTCGCGCAACTGCAGCGTCGTGATCTTGGCCAGCATCGGAACGTGTTTCTGGATCAGCTTGAGACCTTCGCTGACCGATGGGGCACGCTGGTAGTTCCTGAATTTCGCCTGCAGGAGCGGTTCGTCGGCCGGTTCGACGCGATTGCCGCGGATGTACTCGACGACCTCGAAGCCCTGGTTCATCGCCTGCTTGATCAGCGGATAGCCACCGAGCGCGCCGATGATGAACAGTCCCGGCACGTTCGTCTCGTAGATATCCGAAAGCTGCGGCACCGACGCCGGATCGGCATTCGGAAATATCACGCCAAACGATTCGACGAGCTTGCGCGGCGGCGTGGCGCCCAGGCGCGCGATGATGCGGTGACAACCGATCGCTTCCGTGCCATTGAGGGTCTTGGCGGTGAAGCGCGCGGGACATCCCGCGGTCTCCTGCATTTCGACGCTGATGGCTGACGTCGAATAGTGGCACTCGAGCTTGCCGTCCCTGATGGCCGCGAGCACGAGACTGAGATTGCCCTCCTTGACGCGCGCGAATTCTTCGGCGCGGTTGATGATGATGACGCGATTCTGCTCCGAGAGCGCCAGCGCGTTTTCGATCCCGGCGTCGCCCGCGCCCACGACCAGTATCGTCTCGTCCTCGTATTCCTTCGGGTCGTTGAGCTGATATTGCACGATCGGCAGGTCGTCCCCCGGCGCGCCCAGCTTGCGCAAGTTGCCCTGCAGTCCGATGGCGAGCACGACGTGCTCCGCGGCTAAGGACTCGCCGTTCGCGAGCTTCAGCGTGAATGCGCCCTTTTGGCCCG
>JAYTIR010000285.1:0-21776 GCA_043731765.1 Burkholderiales bacterium | reverse complement strand
CTGCGCGGACATCGCGGCGATTCTGGCACGGCTCCCACACCGCTACCCATTCGTCCTGGTAGATCGCCTGATCGAACATGTACCGATGAAATCGGCTCGTGCAATCAAGAATGTTTCAAGAAACGAACCATTTTTTGAGAGTGTCGGCCGGGATGACCTGCGAATGCCGCAAATGTTGATCGTGGAAGCGATGGCCCAGACCTGCGCCCTGCTCTGCAGCTTGAGCTTCCTGCACGAGACCAACCTCGTATACATATTTGCCGGCATCGAGAATTGCCGATTCGCCCGCTCGGTTGTGCCGGGGGATCAACTTCTTCTCGATGCCACGGCTTTGCGAATGGCAAGGCGGTATGGCAAGTACCATGCTTGCGCTCGCGTCGGCGACGATCTGGTCGCGGAGGCAGACCTTATCGCCGTGGTCGCGCAGCGCGCCGAACCGCCGTCCTGATCACGCGATCCCGCGTCAGCAGGCAATCGGGTCGCAGCCGCCGGGACTCGCCGGGAAGGCACAGGTCCGCGCGAAACGGCGACACCGCTCATTGAATTTCCCTTGACCACCGGTTATTGACCTAGATCAGTATCGCCACGCAGCGGTGGCGCACACTTTGATTGACGAAGCGTCGTTTGAATGTACGGCGCGCAATGGCGACATTGTGTGGGTTGCCGCACAGACCGCGCCTCGTCCCGTTGAAAGACTGCGTCACCGTGGCAATGTCGGCCGCAGGTGACCATCCAAGGGAGCGCGACAATGTTCGAGCGCAGGGCGACAAAGGTCACAGGTTCAACCATGTTGGCGCTGCTTCTGGGTGCATTCGCAGGCGCTGCTGACGCGGTCCCGTCCTTCGCCCGGCAGACCGGTCAGGACTGCGTGGCGTGCCACGTGAGCTGGCCCGAACTCACGCCTTATGGCCGGTATTTCAAGTTGACCGGCTACACCATCGGCAAGGCGGCCATCACCTCGGAAGGTCCCCAATACGTGCCGCTGGCGGTGATGGCGCAGGGCTCGGTCACCAATACCAAGAACAACAAGACGACGGATCCGGACACCGGCGACACGAGTACGGTGACCCAGCGCAACAACAGTTTTGTATTTTCCGGAGGAAGCCTGTTTCTCGCGGGCAAGGTGAATGACTACTTCGGCGGCTTCGTGCAATGGACCTACGACAACCTTGCGACGGTGACCAATGGAACACTGGGCGGGCACAGCAGCATCGACAATATCGATCTGCGCGGCGCCTACAAATCTTCGCCGATTGGAGCCGGCGAGCCGGAGTGGGTCTTCGGCATGACGCTCAACAACAATCCGACGGTGCAGGACCCGTGGAACAGCACACCCGCCTGGGGCTATCCGTATACGACTCCACCCCTTGCGAATACCCCGGCCGCGGCGACGATCATCGACGGCGGGCTGGCGCAGCAGGTGGTCGGGCTGGGGGCCTATGCGTGGTGGCAAAAGACGATCTACGCCGAATTTTCGGCCTACCGCACGGCAAATGTCCTGGGCAACGTGTTCCGGCTGGGACTTCCGATCAATTCGCCGGGCGGCGTCTACCGGGTCAATAATTTCAATCCCTATTGGCGGCTGGCTTACACCCACGATTGGGGACCGAACTCCATCATGGTGGGAACCTACGGCATGGTGGCCAACGTCTATCCGGACAACCTGGATAAATCTACCCCGACCGACCGTTACCAAGACGTCGCGCTGGATGCGCAATACCAGTACATCTCGGATGAGCACACGTTCACTGCACAAACGACGTACATCTGGGAAAAGCAGAAGTACAACGCCAGCTTCGCGGCCGTGCAGGACACCGGCGCAGGTTACGGTGCGGGGCCGACGCCGGACCATCCGACCGACACGTTGCGCACGTTCAAGCTCAAGGGATCGTATTACTACCAGCGCAAGTACGGCGGCACGCTGGCGTTGTTCCAGACCACCGGCAGCGCGGACGCCGGGCTTTACGGCACCGATTCCGAAGGCAACGCACTCACGCCCAACAGCAGCGGCTATATCGTCGAGCTCGACTACCTGCCCATCCAGAACGTGCGCTTGGTGCTGCAGTACACGGGGTACAACAAATTCAATGGCGGCCGGTCGAACTACGACGGCACCGGCCGCAACGCGAGTGACAACAACACGCTGTTCGCCAACGTGTGGGTGGCATTTTGAGCCGCCCGGAACGCTGCGGCATCGAGTCCCGGACCGCACCGATCGCACACCGTCATGATTTCGGAGATCACACGATGAAACGGCCAGGTTGGATACTGCTTGGTTTGGCGTGGGCGGCGTACGCGGGAGCGGTTGGCGCCCAGAGCGCTGCGGCGATCGACCCGGCAGCCGCGAAGAAGGCGGTGGAGCTTTGTTCCACCTGCCATGGTCCCTATGGAATCAGCACGTCGCCGGACTTTCCAATTCTGGCGGCACAACGCGAAGGCTATCTGGATGCCCAGATCGAGGCATTCCGCTCACACACACGCGCGGAAAAGGACGCCCACGACATCATGTGGGGCATCGCCGGCAATCTCGATCCCGCGATCATCAAGGGCATCGCACAATATTACGCGGCGCAACCACCGGCACCGGGCCGCATCCAGGATCCCGTGGCCGTCGCCAAAGGCAAGGAAGTCTATGACAAGGGTGTGCCCGCTCGCGGCATCCCGGCCTGCGCCACGTGCCATGGACCGGAGGCGCGAGGTCAGTCCATCTTTCCGCGGCTCGCGGGACAGCACGCCAGCTATGTCGTCAAGCAGCTGAACTACATCCAGTCATTGACCCGTGCCGCGCCGGTGATGCACGGGATCGTCAAGGACCTCACACCTGCCGAAATTCAGGCCGTCGCGGTCTACGTGCAGTCGAAATAGCGTTCGGGTCAGTGGAAATCCGACAGGCGCATCACGCGCCCGCCTGCGGGTGCGTCGGCTTCATCGTGCGTAACCAGCAGCACGGGCAACCCGCGTTCTGCGGCGTGCTCGAACACGAAGCGGCGAAAGTCGCTACGTAATTGTGCGTCGAGCTTGTTGAACGGCTCGTCCAACAGCAGCACTTTTGGTCCGGACAACAGCGTGCGCATCACTGCCACGCGCGCGCGCTGGCCTCCGGACAACGTCGCGGGATCGCGGTCGGCGAAGCCCGTCAATTCAGCCTCGGCCAGCGCCTGTTCGATGCGCGCACGGCGCTCGCCCGGGTCGCGCACTTGCGCATCGAGTGCAAAGCCCAGATTGCCGCCCACGGACAGATGAGGAAACAGCAGGTCGTCCTGGAACAGGATGCCCACGCGCCGCCGTTCAGGTGCGAACCTGGTGATGTCGACTTCGCCGATGAGCACGTGTCCAGCCGCGTCGAATGCCGGATCGAGAGCGCCCGAAATGAACGCGAGCAGCGTCGACTTGCCGCAGCCGCTCGGCCCCATCAGCGTCACGCATTCGCCGGAAGCCACCGTGACGTCGAGCGCCGGGATCAGCACCCGGCCCGGCAGCGCGATGCGCACCGCGTCGAGGCGCAGCGAATCGGTCATGCGCGCACCGTTTTTTTGCCAATGTCCCGCCGGCGAGTTACGAGCAGCGCAGGCAACAGCGCGGCGGCGAGATATACGACGAAGGGAAGGCTCGATTGCAACAGCGCGTACAAGGCGATCACCCGCCGGTCCGCGCCCGAGGACAACGTCACCGCCTCCGTGGTCAGGGTTGCCACGCGGCCGTTGCCGGCAAAAAGCGTAGGAAGATATAGTCCGACGCTGACCGCAAACGCGATCGCGCAGGCAATGGCAATGGGACGCAACAGCAACGGGACTTTCACGCCGAAGAATATGCGCGACGGAGCGGCACCCAATCCTGCCGCGGTGCGTGCGTAGCGTGGATCGAGCGCTCGCCATGGATCCGCGAGCGACAGGAACAGGTACGGGAGCACGAACACGAGGTGCGCCCACACGACGGCGGCCGGCGTTCCGTCGAAGTCAAGCCGGACCAGCAGTACCTGCGCGCCGAACAGGAAGGCGACCTGCGGCACCAGCAGCGGCACATAGAGAATCCACAATGCGACCGGGCCGGCGCGCAGGTGACTCCTGCTTTCGTTCTCGAGGCATCCCGTCACCAGCATCAGCGCAATTGCCGTGGCGGCCACACCAAGCGCCAGCGTCAGCCATGCCGGGCCGGCAAGATCAAGGAGGTGATTGATCCAGTTGGCGGACGACCATACTGCGGGCAACGCGTCCGGAAAGCGCCATTGCGAGGCGAACGACCACAGGCCCATGCCGAGCATCGCCATGATCGCGAGACCGAACACCGTGCACGTCAGTGCGGCCGACACACCGGCTGCCGCCGCGCCGAATCCGTTCCGGCCGCCGCGGACGATCCAGTGCCGCCCGACGACTTTCGCGACGCGCTCCGCGCCGAACCACAGACCGATGACACCGACGACCAGCAACAATTGCAACATCGCGGCAGCCGCCGCAGGGAAATACCACTGGATGTCGGCATCGGTGAACCAGCGCACTGCGAGCACGCTCAACGTCGGCGGATTGGACGGTCCCAGGATCAGGGCAACATCGACAACCGACAGCGAGAACGCGATCACTGCGTAGATTGGCAACCTGATTTGCGGATAGACCTGCGGCAGGATCGTCTTCAACCACGCTTCGGCGCGCGCGTATCCCAGCGAGCGGGCGATGGCGAGATGTTGCTGCGCCGGGATCTGATTGAGCGCACCCACTATCATGAGAATCAGATACGGCACCTCCTTCAACAGCAATCCTGCGATCAGCGCGAATCCCGCGCGGTCGCCGATCGTGCCGATGTCAGGCGGCAGCGCCCACCCGGTGAGCCACGGCGAAATCGCGCGGACAATCCATCCCGACGGCGCCACCAGAAACGCAAAGCCAATGGCGATCGCCGAATGCGGCGTGGACAGGAGGGGTGCTAACCAACTGCCGATGCGCCGGGCCCACGGCCGTCCGTGCGCAAACGCGCAAAAGCCGACGGCGAGCACGAGCGCAAGCACCGCAGCGAGTACGCCGGTGAAAAGCGTCGTCGCGACACTGGTGAAAAATCCCGGGTACACAACGAGCGCGCGCCAAGGAGCGAGGCCGAACTCGTGGCCGCCGATCGCCGGCAAGAAGCCCACCGCCGGCAACAGCGTTCCGAGGAACCCCGCGCCGATCGGCAACAGAAGGACGCCTACAGTGATTGACGGCATCGCGGCAAGCCAATGCGGCGAGCGTCTGGCGCGAAGCGTGGCCATCACTTCGTGTACCGCCGCTCCCACTCGGCCGCGATGCGCGTCATCCACGACGGATGGGGTTCGGGCAGCGTGACGCCAAGCTCGGCGTTGGTCGGCAGCGCCGCGGATCCTGGCAGGTCCTCGAAGCGCCTGCGCTCGGCCGAGGACAACCTGGCGAGGTCGAGCACCGTGAAATTGCCGATGTGTTCCACGTCCTGCGCGTACGCCTGTGTCGCGGGCTCGAGCAGGAAGTTCGCGACGACCATTGCGCCCTCCTTGTTGGCCGCATTGAAAGGAATCGCGACAAAGCTCGTGTTGCCGATCGTTCCCTTGGCGAACACGAAAGTGCGCACGCTGCCGGGCAGCGTTCCAGACTGGATCGACACGGCGGCTTCCGCGGGATTGAACGAGATCATCATGTCGATCTCGCCGTCATTGAGCAGCTGCCTTTGCGCGGGGCCGTTCTCGGGCAATTGCCGGCCCTGGCGCCACATGTTCGGGCGCAGCGCGTCGTACCATGCCCACATCGGTGCAGTCATTGCGGCGAAATTATCGCCGGTCGCCGGCCTCTGCAGCGCACCTTCGTCCGGCGCCAGTTCAAAGAGCGCCTGCTTCAGGAACGTCGCGCCGAGAAAATTGCGCACCGACGGGTGCGTGAAACGACCCGGATTCTGCTTCGCCCATGCGAGCAGCCCGATCACGGATTTCGGCGTTTCCCGAATCCGCTTGCTGTCGTACACGAATATGATCTGCGCGCGCCGCCATGGCGATTCGAGGCCGTCCACCGGAATGGTGAAGTCGACGACATTGGAGCGCGTGGTCGTCGTGTCGACATACTGGAAATTGGGCAGGACTTGCGTGAACGGGCCGTACAGCAGTCCCTGGGCTTTGAGCGCGAGAAAATTAGGGCCGTTCATCCAGATGAGGTCGACCGAGCCGCCCGCCGTGCGGCCCGCACTCTTTTCGGCAACGACGCGCGTCACCGCCTCGGCCGTGTCCTTCAGTTTGACGTGGTTGATCCTGACGCCGTAGCGTTTGTCGACCTCAAAGCCTGCCCACGCAATGAACGCATTGGTCTTTTCGTCGCCGGCCCATGCGTTCCAGTTTACCGTTTGGCCGCGGGCCTTCGCGATGACGTCGCTCCATTTCAATTCCTGCGCAACGACCGGAGACTGCAACAGCATTGCCGCGATCGCGGCGAGCGACATCCGGCGCAAGCTCCTCACTTCACTCAATTCACTTTGCCTGCGGAGTCAATGCGAAAGTCTTGCGCGGCACACTGGACTTCTCGACGATGCCCTTCGCTGCGAGCCTGCGCTGACGCGCGGCGGCGAGCACCGGACCCAATACCTGTTCGTGGAAGCGGTCGCAGCCGATACAGAGATTCTGGTAGGGCGCGCCATCGGGCGTGGTCGTGGCCGACCGCGCAATGAACTGCTCCTCGCTCCAGCCGTGCGCCAATCCCATGCGCTCCGGATGTCCCATCGTGATCGCCTCGTACGCCGGCACGCCGGTGAGCGAATCGAGAATGTCGATGAGGTCGTCCTCGAGCAGGTTGCCGATCGGCAGTTTGGTCTTGATGCAACACGGAAAGACCTCTCCGTTCGGCTCGACCGAGACCTCGGAGCCGTTGTATCGATGCCGCAGGAAATTGAGACCACCCGACCAGCGGTTGCAGAAATTGTCGGCCAGCGTGGCCCGCGACAGGCTGTTCTGCCACGCCCGCCCGCGCGGCCACAGTTTGCCGATCCACGAATCCGGTGTCGCGCCGAAAAAGCTGTAGACCGGTCCCTCCTCTTCGTGCCAGTTGCGGGTGGTGGCCGACAGGCCCGACGGTTTCATTCGGTGGCGCTCGAACATTGCCGAAAGTTTTTCGACGAACGCCTTTTGCTTTTCCGGGCCTTCGAGCCCGACGTGGAAGTCGTCGACACTCGCCACCGAGATCATCCACACGCCACGCGCGAGCAAATTATCGACAATGGCATCGGTGAGGATGTCGCCCGTGGTCTGCACCACCACCTTTACTCCCCCTTGCGTCTGGTAACGATCGCGCAGCGTTTCGATGACCGGGTACGTCACGCGCTCGCGGATCGGGTCGAGCAGCGACTCGCCACCGGAAAGGATCACGCGTCCAGTCTTCTCGGGGAACGTGCCGTCCGGTTGCGGATCCTCGAGGTCGCTGTAGGTAAAACGCGCGGGGAAATGGTCGAGGATGCGCGGGAAATTGCGCTCGGCTTCCTGCACGACGCCTTCGAGTTCGCCGCGAACGTACGGCCGGAAGCGGTCCTCGTAGCAATGGCGGCACTTGCGGTGGCAGGCCCACGCCATGACGTAGTAGATCGATTCCATCGGGTGCTTCGGAGTGAGAGATCGACGCGGAGACGCGCCGATTATGCAGCACCGGCGTGGGCGCAGCGGTTGGACGAAGCTGCGGTGTTACCGCCGTGTGCTCCGCGACGCGGGCAGTTTCAGCTAATGCACGAGCGCGGGGGCCGTGTGCAGGCGGCTGCTGCGCGGAACGCCGGCCAGCAGATATTCCATCTGGTCGGAGAGGATGCGCCGGTTGCGCAGGATGAAATGTTCGTGGCGGTTGGGAACGTAGGGAACGTAGAGGAGCGGCATGCTGGCCTGCTCGGGAGTCTGGCCGCCCTTGCGGATGTTGCAGTGGCGGCACGCGGTCACCGTATTGGTCCAGGTGTCGCGGCCACCCCGCGATACGGGCACGACGTGGTCCCGCGACAGGTCGCGCGACAGGTATCGCTTGCCGCAGTAGGCGCACAGCTGCCGGTCGCGTGCAAAGAGCATCGGGTTGGTGAGCCCGGGGGCGTGCAGATGCGCGCCCGCGCCGGTCCCCTTGATCGCGAGGATCGACTTGGTCGCGATGCGCGAACGTTCGCCGTTGCGCTGCCAGCCGCCGCGGAACTCACGGACCTCGCGCCCGAGTGACCACGCCACCATCTGCTTCGCGTGGTAAGTGATCGCTTCCTCCAGCGCCACCCACGCCTGGGGAAGTCCTGCCATGTCTACGGTGAGTACCAGAGGTTCCATGCTCGATTGCGGAGTCCGGCAAGGCAACCTGCCGGCGAATCCTTAGCAAAGTACGTGTTAGCAAAGTACGTGCCCATAAGTATGCACGACCTTGAGTGATTTTGTCTTTACCGAGAGTCTTTATTGAGCCTTTACAACAGCTTGGGCCCCTCGCGGGCCGGCCTGTTTCGCCACGGCCCCGGCGGGTTGCCCCGCCGAGGATGCCGCGACTACCAACCGTACCCCGGAGGGAGGGCACGGCGGCGGTCCCGCAATGTCAGTTAGGAGCGCCGCGCACAGCGCTCGGAATCGCCGTTCCTTCTCCCGTAGTCGTTTCCGACCCGGTGCTACTTACTGTTCGACCGCGTCGAGGGCAGCCAGCGCCAGCAGCGCACGCTGTTCGTCTACGGCGTGCTGCACCGCTTCCCCCGCCGCCACACGGACGATCAGCCCATCCTTCAATTGCCAGTACGTGCCTTCGCGCGGCGCCCGCAGGCGCACGCCTTCCCCCGGCAACCAGGGCAGTTCGAATTCATCCCAGAGCTTTGTCATTTTCTGTGTCTCATTCTCGTCATTTTTGTGAAACCAGGCAACAAAAAAGCCCGGTGCCTTGGCGGCGTGCCGGGCTTCGCTTCGGGGAGAATCTACGCCTTAATCGGCGCCTCCCGGAGCGGAACTCCGGCCGCATTGCTGCTCGATGCCCAGGAACGCGAAGCCGTTCCACGGCGCGCCCTTGCGGACGAACATCGCCGGTCGCGATCGCGTTACCTGGTCCATTGCGGTCATGTGGTCGAAGTTGATCATTCGGTTCTCGTCTCCTTTCTTTCGTTGTTCCTGCGCACCATGCGCACGAGCGCAATGCAACGCGTCCTCGTCGGACAGCGGAACCGCAAGAAGGAGGGTGAGAAGACCTTCCGACCGTTCCGCCAACCCACCCGGCGGAATGTCTTCCGGTCAGGTGAGCCTACAGCGTCGACTTATTACCCAAGTTCGCGCCGGACTGAGCCGGGGAAATGGAACCTGAGTGGCGCCCGCGATTCCGCATGCCTGCAATTGCAAACCACGTACCGGCGCCACGGACACAAAGGTCCGGTGCGAGGGCTGCGTATTTGCGAAGTGCGTTGATCATGGGTTCCGGGTGCGACGTTGGTATTGATGCAATGGTAATATTCACGCCGTACAAAGGCAAGGTTCGCGCGGGAAAAATGAAGCGGTCGTTGGCAAAAATGCAACACACAACATTTGGCGGTGCCGTCCTGTCCGTTCAGGACCCCGCGTGGAGCAGCCATGACCCTCGGTGAGCGCCTCAAACTGGTCCGGGGCACGACCAGCCAGAAAGCGTTTGCCGCCGAACTGGGGATCCACGAGAACTCCGTGTCCAATGCCGAGCGGCGCCACTCGGCCACGCAGGAGTACCTGCTGCGGATAGCCGAAGTACGCAATATCAACCTGCACTGGCTGCTCACCGGGCACGGGGCGATGCGCATTGACCAAACCGACGCGTCGCTGCTGCAGGAGAAGCTCAACCTCGCACTGGTCGACGCGTTGCGCCTGGCCTACGGTGCACGCTACGCCAGCGTGCCGCTCGACACGCGTGCGCGCGCGCTGCGCGCCGGCGCAAGCTACCTGCGTGCCATCGGCGTGACCGAAGACACGCTGCCCGACATCGAGGCGCTGGCGAAGTTGCTGAGGCTTACCATCGAGGTCATGCGCAAGTCGTCCTAGCTCCATCGCCATTTCTCCCTTTCACAAAGCAGTGAGACTCACGTGCCCTCTTTGACTCGCGCCCTTGCCATCCTCCTGCTTGTCCTCGCCGCGCCCACCGCAAGCGCCGCCTTCGAATCCTGGAAGATCGACGAGATCTACTCCAATGCCGACGGGACATCGCAGTACGTCGTGCTCAGGGAAGCGCAGGGAATTAACGGAATGAACAACCTCACCGGGCGCGACTTGACGGCGAGCCATGCCGGCGTCACGAAAAGCTACCGCTTCGGTCTCGACCTGCCGAGCATCATGACCGCGAACAAGCGCGTGCTCATTGCCACGCAGGCCGTGGCCGCAACCGGTCTCGTCACGCCCGATTACGTGATGCCCGATCGCTTCGTGCCTGTCGATGGCGGCACGCTGACCTACGCGAGCGTCGACTCACTCACCTATACGACGCTCCCGACCGACGGCGGCAACGCACTGTTCGCCACTCTTGCAACCGGCCAGAACATCGCGACCAATTTCGCCGGAGTTTCGGCCTCGATTCCCGCTGGCGCAGTTACAGTCGTCGAGTTCTACCACGCGGCGTTCGACCATTATTTCGTGAGCCCTCTCGCGCCGGACATCGACGCACTGGATTCAGGCCGGTTCAGCGGCTGGTCGCGCACCGGACTCACGTTCAAGGCCTATCCGAGCCAGGCGAGCGGTGGCGCCGGCGTCAATCCGGTATGCCGCTTCTACATTCCACCGCAGCACGGCGACTCGCACTTCTTTTCCGCGTCGCCAGCCGAGTGCGCGTCGGTCCTGCAGAAAATCGGGACCGATCCGAATTACAGCGGATACACGTACGAGACGCCGAGCGCCTTCTACATCGCGTTACCGGACACCGCGACCGGCGTATGTCCGGCGGGCACCGTTGCGGTTTACCGGCTCTGGAACAATCGCGTCGATTCCAACCATCGCTTCACGATCGATCCCGTGGTCAGGATGCAGATGCTCGCGAAGAACTACATCGCGGAAGGCTCCGGACCTGGGGTCACCATGTGCGCCAGCGGCGTTGGGCAGCCGGATCCGCAATTCCTGGCCACCGCTGCATCGCCTTTTGCGTCTGGTTGCGATAGCGTCGCGGCGACCGGCACCTTGTTTCAAAACGCCGAAGTCGAGCCGATGGTCGCGGTGAATCCCGCCAATCCAGCCAACATCGTCGGCGTTTGGCAGCAGGACCGCTGGTCGAACGGCGGATCGCACGGATTGATGACCGGAAATTCGTTCGATGGCGGCCGCACGTGGACGCGCTCGGCGGCAACCTTTTCGCGCTGCGCCGGCGGCAACGCGGCCAACGGCGGCGACTACGATCGCGCCAGCGACCCGTGGGTCACGTTCGCTCCCGACGGCACCGCGTACGCGAGTTCGCTGTCGTTCAGCGGGCAGGACGGCCTGCCGGGCTCGGCCAACGCCGTCCTGGTCGCCCGCTCTACCGACGGCGGCAGGACGTGGAGCAGCCCGATCACGCTGATCCGCGACGGACCCGCGGCCTTCAACGACAAGGACGCGATCACCGCCGACCCGACCGATGCACGATATGTTTATGCGACGTGGGATCGGCTCACCGGCAATCTCGGTCCGAGCTATCTTGCCCGCACCACGGACGGCGGCGCCACCTGGGAACCTGCGCGCGCGATGTTCGACCCCGGTCCCAACAACCAGACGCTCAACAACCAGATCGTCGTGCTGCCCAGCGGCACGCTGATCAATTTCTTCACGCTGTTCAATCCCGGCCCCGCGCTCGCCATCATCCGCTCGATCGACAAGGGCGTGACGTGGTCCGCGCCCATCATCATCGCGCAGTCTCTCGCCCTCGGCGTGCAGGATCCCGAGAACGGCACCGACGTGCGTGACAGCGCCAATCTCGGCTCCATCGCCGTGAGCCGGCAGGGCGTGCTGGTCGCGGCGTGGCAGGATTCGCGTTTCTCGGCCGGCGTTCGCGACGGCATCGCGCTTTCCCGCTCGACCGACGGCGGCCTCACGTGGTCGGCACCCGTGCGCGTCAATCATGAGCCGGGCGTGCCGGCGTTCTCGCCCACCGTGACCGTCCGCGACGACGGAACAATCGGCGTCACGTATTACGATTTCCGCAACAACACGGCCGATCCCACGACACTGCCGACCGATCTCTGGCTCACCCAGTCGAGCGATGGCGTGACCTGGCGCGAGAGCCACGTCGCGGGACCGTTCGACCTGTCCATTGCGCCGAACGCCCTGGGACTCTTCCTCGGCGACTATCATGCGCTGACCAGCGTTGGCACGACGTTCGTGCCGTTCTATGTGCAGACCAGCAACGGCAATCTCTCGAATCGCACCGATGCATTTGCGAGCCTAGTGAATTCGGCGGGAATCGCAGCGAAGGCTGTGGCCAGAAACGCTTCCGATTCCGGTGCGCCCATGCTTGCGGAGACCGCGCGGCCCTGGGTCATGACACCGGATCTGGAACAGCGTCTGCAGGCGACCGCCAGGCGCGTGCTCGAGCGGCGCAGGTCGGGGCACGGCGGGAGCGCGCCCGCAAAGTAGACGGCAACCTCGACGCTAAAGCGCCATCGCCACCCGCGTTCCCTGATCGATTGCGCGCTTGGCGTCGAGTTCCAGCGCGACGTCGGCGCCGCCGATCAATTGGTGTGGAATTCCGGCGGCGTCGAGTCCGGCAACCAGTTCGCGTTGCGGCTCCTGCCCTGCGCAGATCACGATTCCGTCCACGTCGAGCAGTTCCTGCTTGCCGTCCAAGGTGACGTGCAGCCCGGCGTCGTCGATGCGGTCATATTGAACGCCCGCGACCATCGCGACACCACGTTTCTTGAGCAGGGCGCGGCGAATCCAGCCCGTCGTCTTGGCCAGCCCACCGCCGACCTTTTCGTCCTTGCGTTGCAGCAGCCACAGCCGGCGTGGCGAAGGATGCTCATGCGGCGGCTTCAGTCCCCCGCGTTGCGCGAAGTCGAGGTCAATGCCCCACTCGTCGCGGAAAGCGGTGATCGCCGGATCGTCGTGGCGACCGACACTCGCGTGTCCATCCGGCGCCGCGCCGGCAGTGAGAAATTCACCCACGTCGAAGCCGATGCCGCCCGCGCCAACGATCGCCACGCGACGGCCTGCGATCTTGCGCCCGTCGACGATCTCGACATAACTCGCGACCTTGGGGTGATCGATGCCGGGGATGACAGGAACACGCGGAACGATGCCGGTCGCGAGGATCACGCGATCGAAGCCGCGCAGTTGGTCGGCGGAGACACGCCGATTCAGTTCGACACGCACGCCCAGCTGCCGTAAACGCGTGCGGAAATACCGGAGCGTTTCCGCGAATTCCTCCTTGCCCGGGATCCGGCGCGCGAGGTTGAACTGCCCGCCGATCTCGCCGGCCGCCTCGAACATCGTCACGTAGTGCCCGCGGATCGCCGCCGTCAGCGCGCACGCGAGCCCCGCCGGTCCCGCGCCCACCACCACGACCTTCAGCCGGTGGGCCGCCAGCGTGACTTTCATTTCTGTTTCGCGACATGCGAAAGGGTTCACCAGACACGAGGCAATCTGTCGCGCGAAGATGTGATCGAGGCATGCCTGGTTGCAGCCGATGCAGGTGTTGATTTCGTCGGCGCGATTTTCCGCGGCCTTGTTCACGAAATCCGGATCGGCCAGGAATGGCCGCGCCATCGACACCATGTCGGCATCACCACGCGCGAGAACCGCTTCGGCGGTTGCCGGGTCGTTGATCCGGTTGGTCGCGATCAGCGGGATTTTCACCGCGCCCTTCAGCCGCTTCGTCACCCATGCAAACGCGGCGCGCGGCACCATCGTTCCAATTGTCGGGATGCGCGCCTCGTGCCAGCCGATGCCGGTATTGATGATCGTCGTGCCTGCGGCTTCGACGACCTGCGCCAACTGCACGACTTCATCCCATGTGCTGCCGCCTTCCACCAGGTCGAGCATGGACAGCCGGTAGATGATGATGAATTCCGGGCCGACCGCATCGCGCGTCTGCCGCACGATCTCCACCGGAAAGCGGATACGATGCTCGAACGCGCCTCCCCATTCGTCAACGCGGTGGTTGGTCTGCGGAGCAATGAACTGGTTGATCAGGTACCCCTCGGAACCCATGATCTCCACGCCGTCGTAGCCGGCGCGTTGTGCCAGCTGCGCGCATCGCACGTAGTCGGCGATGGTCTTGCGCACGCCCCAGCCGGTGAGTCCGCGAGCGCGGAACGGACTGATCGGCGAGCGCGACGACGACGGCGCGACGGCCAGCGGGTGGTACGCGTATCGCCCCGCGTGCAGGATCTGCAGCGCAATCTTTCCACCCGCCGCATGCACCGCGTCGGTGATGATCCGGTGCTTGCCAAGTTGCCACGAAAACGACAACTGGGAGGCTCGCGGTTCCAGCCGGCCGGAGAGATTGGGGGCGATTCCTCCCGTCACCATCAACGCCACGCCGCCCCGCGCGCGCGTCGCGTAGAACTCCGCCATCTTCACAAAGCCGTTGCTCGCCTCCTCCAGTCCCGTATGCATCGAGCCCATCAGCACGCGGTTCTTGAGCGTGGTGAACCCGAGATCGAGGGGAGCGAACAGGTGCGGGTACGCGGGCATGGTTAGCGCTTGCGGGAGAATCGGTTGAATCGGACCCCTAGTGTAAGCGACGGGATTGGCGGCGTATCCCGGCCGCCGCCAACAAGGCAGAATACGGGCTGAGCTTCCCGATTCCTCAGCGTCGTGGCCCCACACATCATCTCGCCTGTCGCCTGAAGTAATGTCTGCCGATCCCGCCTTCAGTTCATTGACCGAACTCTCGCGTCGCCTTGCCGCCGGAGAGACATCATCGCAGGAAATCGTCGCGGCCTGCCTCGAGCGCATCGATGCGCTGGACGCCAGGCTGCACGCGTTCATCGACGTCTATCGCGACGACGCGCTCGCGTTGGCGCGGGCGGCCGATCTGGAACGAAGGGCCGGCAGGACGCGCGGACCGCTGCACGGCCTGCCGATCGCGTTGAAGGACCTGCTGCATCTCGAAGGGCGGCAGACCACCGCCGGATCGAAAAGTTGGCTGGGTCGCATCTCGGATCACACCGCCACCGCAGTAGAGCGCCTGCTGGCGGCGGGCATGATTCCACTCGGCAAGACGCACATGGTCGAGTTTGCGTTCGGTGGCTGGGGCCGCAACCAACCGATGGGCGCGCCATGGAATCCGTGGGACATGAAAACGCATCGCGTGGCCGGCGGTTCGAGCAGCGGCTCGGCCGTTGCGGTTGCCGGAGGTCTCGTACCCGCGGCGATCGGCTCGGACACGGGCGGCTCGATTCGCATTCCTGCCGCGTTGTGCGGCCTGACCGGCCTCAAGACCACCTACGGTCTCATCAGTCTGTACGGTGCGGTACCGTTATCCACGACGCTCGATTCGATCGGGCCAATCACGCACACCGTCGAGGACGCCGCGTTGCTCACGGCGGCGATGGCCGGTCCCGATTCGCGCGACCCGGTCACGCTCGGCGCGCCGCGTTTTGACGTCGAGGCGGCAGTCGCCGGAAATGCCGACGTGCGCGGGCTGCGAATCACCTGCCTCCCGGCCTCACAGATGCCCGCGTCTGCAACCGCGGACGCGTTGCGCGCCCAATCCGAGATGATCGCCGTGTTGCGCGACCTCGGCGCGCTCGTCGAAGAGGAGCGCTTCCCGTTCGACTTCGAGGACTTGAAGGTGCGCAACGGGCGACTGATCGCGGTGGAGGCGTACGCCGTGCATCGTGGCTACATCGAGGACATGTCGCTGCCGATCGATCCATGGGTACGCCAGCGCACACTCGGCGGCAAGGTCATCAGCGCGGCCGACTATATCGATGAACTGGCCGAACGGAAACGCAACGCTGCGGCCTTCGCGGAATGGATGCGCGGTCGCGGCGCACTGCTGACTCCCACGCTGCCGATCACGGCGACACCGATCGAGGACGTGGACGAAGCAACGGCGCCACTGGCGACGTTTACCCGGGTCGCGAATTATCTGGGCGCCTGCGCGCTTTCGTTGCCGGCGGGATTCGACGGCGACGGTTTGCCGATCGGCATGCAATTTCTCGGTGCCCCGTTTTCGGAAGCCATGCTGGTGCGGATCGGGCGGGCCGTTCAGCGGACCACGAAATGGCATCTGCGCCGCCCGGTACTTTGATCCCCACCCGCGCGCACTCAAGCCGCGAATACAGCCTTGGCCCGCGCGGCCGCCGCTGAATCGAGTTTCGCCTGCGCGTCGCGCAATGCCGTGCGCAAGCCCTCCTCCAGGACCGGATGATAGAAGGGCATGTCGAGCATCTGCGCAATGGTCAGATTCATCTGCAAGCCCCACGCGAGCAGATGTCCGATGTGCTCGGCCTCGGGTCCTAACATTTCCGCACCGAGAAAGCACCCGGTACCAAGGTCCGCGTAGACGTGGAGCAGGCCCTTGTTGCGCAGAATGATCCGCGCGCGGCCCTGGTTCTCGAAAGACACTTGGCCGATGACGTGCGGCGTGTCGCGCAGCCGCGCCCAGCCACCGCCGACGATGCTGATCTGCGGATCGGTGAACACGACACTCAATGGCGCGCGACGCAACCCGGCACGCACGTCCGGAAAGTTTGCCGAATTCGCGCCCGCGATGCGTCCTTCGTCGGCCGCTTCGTGCAAAAGTGGAACATCGTTGTTGACGTCGCCGGCGATGAAAATGGACGAGTCGCCACAACGCAGCGTCATCCGGTCGAACAGCGGAACACCGCGCGGATCCCTCGCAAGGGTCGTGCGCTCGAGTGCCAAGCCCGCGACATTTGCGCTGCGGCCGGTCGCCGCGAGCAGGTAGGAGAAGCGTTCGACCTGTGTGGAGCCGTCGAGCGCGCGGTACTTGACGACGACTTCATCGCCATCGCGCTTGACCTCGGCGTGCGCGTCGGTGTCGAGATAGAACTCGGCGCCGAAAATTTCGCGCGCCTGATTAAGGAGTGCCGGATCGGACAGCGGCCCCACGCCGCCACCGCGTCCGAACACCTTGACGCGAACCCCGAGCCGATGCAGCGCCTGGCCCAGTTCCAGGCCGATCACACCCGGACCAAAGACCGCGACACTTTCCGGAAGGTCGCTCAGTTCGAACACGTCGTCATTGGTGATCAGTCGGTCGCCGAGAGCTTTCCATGCGGCGGGATAGACGGCGGATGAACCCGTCGCAATGACGATCGATGACGCGCGCACCGTGAGGCGATCGTCCACAACCAGTGTGCGGTCGTCGACGAAGCGGGCCATGCCGCGCAACTTGTCGGCCTCCGGCATTTCGTCGACATCGCGAGTGACAAAGCCCACGAAGCGGTCGCGCTCGCTTTGGACCCGAGCCATCACGGCCTTAGTGTCGACCCTGACCCGGCCTTCCAATTCGAGACCAAAGCCTGCGAAGCGCTCCACCGCGTGCGCGGCTTCGGCTGGCGCGATCAGCAGCTTGCTCGGCATGCAGCCCACGCGCGCGCACGTTGTGCCGTAGGGACCCCCTTCGATGAGCAACGCGCGCCTGCCAGCGGCCTTCACCGCGCGGTACGCGGCAAGGCCGGCGGTCCCCGCGCCGATGATCGCCACATCGGCATGAACGTCCGCCTGCATGTTTTTCGGGTTCGACATCGTGTCTCTTTCATTGTGCGTGAGCGTGCGGCTGCCAGCGGCGGTGTCCGCCACGAACATCTTGGTCGCGTTCGCCAGCTTGCGCTTACGCGGCCTTTCGCAGCCAGGTCTCGAGATCCTCCGAACCGCCGATCAGCCGGCCATTGATGAAGATCTGCGGCACCGTGCCCGCACCCGCAATCGCGCCCAGAGCCTTGGTCCGGATCGAATGTGAAAGCGGCACTTCGACATACTTGTAGCCGGCCTCCGTCAACTGCCGTTTGGCCTTGGCGCAGAACGCGCAGCCTTCGCGCGTCAGGATCGCCACCTGATCGGGCTTCTGCGCACCAGGATTCAGGTAATTGAGCATCGTGTCCGCGTCGGAAACCTTGAACGGATCGCCCGGCTCCCGCGGTTCGATGAAAAGCCTCTCGATCTTCTTGTTGCGCACCAACATCGAGTAGCGCCACGACCGCTTGCCGAAATTCAGGTCGGACTTGTCGACCAACAGGCCCATTTTTTCGGTGAATTCGCCGTTGCCGTCGGGCAGCAGGAAGACGTTCTCCGCTTCCTGATCGCGGCCCCACTCCTCCATCACGAACGGATCGTTGACCGAAATGCACACAATCGAGTCGATGCCCTGGTCGTGGAAGACCGGTGCCAGCTCGTTGAAGCGCGGCAGGTGGGTCGACGAACAGGTCGGCGTGAAGGCGCCCGGCAACGAGAACACCACGACGTTTTTGCCGGCGAAAATATCATTGCTGGTCACGGTGGCCCATTCACCATCTCGACGCAGGCGGAACGTGACGTCGGGAACGAGTTGGCCTTCACGATTGGGCAGATTGGTTTCAAACATGGCTGGCACTCCTTGGCATTGATCATGAACAGGGCGTGAATGATCGGGGAGGAGGCACCATAAATCAATTTGTATAATTGAATGAGTACGATAACATGAATCTATGCAACTTTGCCCTGACGGTCCGGGCGCGTGGCAGGAAACGTGCGGTCAGTCGAACAGCGACAGCGTGGCTTCGCCGGCAGCCGGCGTGGCCTCCGGTGGCACGGCGCCGACAGGACGCAGCGCCCCCGCCCTCACGCCCAGCAGGCGAATCCGCCGCTCCAATGGAACGCGCTTCAGGCACTCGCCCGCCACGCGCCTGATCGTCTGCGCGTCCTGCGTCGGCTGGTCGAGGGTATGGTCGCGCGTCACCGTCTGGAAGTTGTCGAAGCGCAGCTTCAATCCGATCGTCTTGCCGACATAACCCTTGCGCTGCAGGTCTTCGGAGACGCCCACGCACAGGTCGGTGAAGATGCGCGACAGTTGCTCGCGGTCGCGCGTGGCCGAAAGATCATGTTCGAACGTAGTCTCCCTGCTGATCGATTTCGGCTCGCTGAAAGTGACCACCGGTCGCCCGTCGCGGCCCTGCGCAACCGCGTGCAGCCATGCGCCGTAGTTGCCACCGAAGTGCTCGATCAGCCACGCCGGTTCGGCCTGCGCCAGTTCACCGATCGTGCGGATACCCAGGCCTTCCAGTTTGGCGCTGGACTTGGGGCCTATGCCGTTGACTTTGCGAACGGGCAACGGCCAGATGCGCGTCGGGATGTCGGCGGGTGCCAGCATGGTCAGGCCATCCGGCTTGTCCAGGTCCGAGGCAATCTTTGCGAGCAGCTTGTTCGGCGCGACGCCGATCGAGCAGGACAGGCCCGTCGCCGCGCGCACGGCGTCCTTGACCGACCGCGCAACGTCGCGCGCGCGCTGCCACGCATCGGGCGAAGGTTCGCGGACGGCCAAGCCATGATGCAGTGAATCCACGCCGGTCAGGTCGATGTAGATCTCATCGATCCCCGAGTCTTCGATCTGTGGCGCCAGCGTACGCACCGCCGCCTTGAACAAGCGCGAATACTTTCGGTAAGCGTCGAAGTCGGTCGGCAGAAGGACCACGTCCGGCGCGATCACCGCGGCCTTCATCAACCCCAATGCCGAATGCAGCCCGAGCGAGCGCGCCTCGTAGGTGGCCGTCATGACCACGCCGCGCCCCGTGTAGTCGCGCAGCGTGGAGAACTTGCGGAGCACGCCGCCGGTCGCGGGATCGGGCGTCTCGCCGGGCTGATGGCGACTTCCGCCTCCGATGACCATCGGACGCCCTCGCAATTCCGGATAGCGCAACAATGCGACGGACGCGTAGAAGGCGTCCATGTCGAGATGCGCGATCAAACGGGGAGGATCGGACAGGGTGGGCACTGTTGCCTGCAATGGTCGCAGATTACACCGCGACATTCGCCCTGCATTTCCATTCCCGGCAACC
This sequence comes from Burkholderiales bacterium, assembly GCA_043731765.1. GTDB lineage: Bacteria > Pseudomonadota > Gammaproteobacteria > Burkholderiales > Casimicrobiaceae > VBCG01. Next base: position 1,886 of record JAYTIR010000285.1, on the reverse strand, counting down.
ACCCGGATCCGCGTCTACGCCGTTGATACGGACGTATAATGTGCTCCCGTCCGATTCGCGCATTTCCTTTGCGTTTCCCGCCATGAAACTCATTCCATTCCTCATCGCGCTTTCATTCGTCCTGGTCGCCTGTTCCAAGGCGCCGGAGACGGCACCTCCGCCGGCGGCCAAGGCGGCGGTTCAGGCACAGGCTGCGGCCACGGCAGCATCGACTTCGCTGGCGAAAGCCGAATCCGCAACGGCTGAGCACGGCATCGCCTGGCAAACGGGCGACGTCGATGCGGTGTTTTCGGCGGCCAAGGCGGACCACAAGCCGGTCTTCCTGTATTGGGGAGCCAAGTGGTGCCCCCCGTGCAATCAGGTCAAGGCAACGATCTTCAATCGCCAGGACTTCATCGAACGCTCGCGCCATTTTGTGCCCGTGTATGTCGATGGCGACACGCCGAGCGCGCAAAAACTCGGCTCCCGTTTCAAGGTCAGCGGCTATCCCACCATGATCCTGTTCACGCCGGACGGCCGCGAAATCACGCGCCTTCCCGGCGAGGTCGACGCCGACCAGTACATGCGGGTCCTGAACATGGGCATGAACGGCGCGCGGCCCATCAAGGAGATCTTGACCACGGCACTTTCGGCCGGCGATACCACCCGGGCGCGGCTCAAGCCCGAGGACTGGCGAATGCTGTCCTTCTACTCGTGGGACACCGACGATCAGCAGCTCGTCGCGAAGAACGACGTCGCGGCCACGCTGCAAAAATTGGCCAAGGCGTGTCCGGCCGATCAACCCGAATCCGCAACGAGGCTCGCGCTCAAGGCGTTGATGATCGCCGCCACCGCCAAGGATGTGAAGCCGCGCGACGACGCGGCCGCCGCCGCGCTTATCCGGAAGGTGGTGGCCGATCCACAGGTCTCCCGTGCCAATTTTGACATTCTCACCAACAAAGCGGGCGACCTCGCAAGCTACGTCACGTTGCCCAGGTCGCCGGAACGTGCGCAACTGATCGCAGAGTGGAACGGAGCTCTTTCCCGGCTGGTCGGCGACTCGAGCCTGTCCACCGCCGACCGGCTCACGGTCGTCATAGCGCAAGTGGATCTCGCCAGGCTCGACATCGGCAAGGCTGCGTTGCCCGAGACGTTGCAGAAGAGCGTGCGCGAGCAGGTCGCGCGCGCCGATCGTGAAACGACCGACCTGTATGAACGGCAGGCGGTCATCAGCACGGCAGCCGACGCACTCGAGGAAGCCGGTCTGATGACGGAATCCGATGCACTCCTCACCAATGAACTCACGCGGTCGCATTCGCCTTATTACTACATGCTGGGCCTCGCGGCCAACGCCAGGAAACGCGGCGACAAGGCGGTCGCGCTCGGATGGTACGAACAAGCCTATGGCGCCGCCGATGGTCCGGCCACGCGACTGCAGTGGGGTGCCAGCTACATCAGTGCGCTCGTCGAACTCGCGCCGCAGGACACGGCGCGCATCGAGACCGCGGTATCGCATGTGATCGGCGAACTGGATGCAAAACCGGATACCTTCTTCGGGCGCAATCAAAAGTCGCTCGAACGGATGGGAAAGAAGCTCACCGCCTGGAACAAGGGCAACCAGCACGGCGATTCGCTGCAACGCATTCGCGCGCAAATGGCGGGCGTGTGCGGGAAGATGCCGTCCACCGACCCCGCGCGCGCTGTGTGCGATGGCGCATTGCGGCCGGCCAGGACTACGCAGACCTGACGCCATGTTTCGCGCCTCTTTCCTCGTCATGGTGGTCGTCGTTGGCCTTGGCGTCTTTATCTGGGCAAGCGACCGCATCACGCTCGAGGGCGAGCGCACGATCTACACGGTTGCCTGCGAGCAAGGCGTGTGGGACGGGCTGCGGTGTTCGGGGCACCTC
>JAYTIR010000284.1:0-1552 GCA_043731765.1 Burkholderiales bacterium | reverse complement strand
CCTTCAGCATCCACGGACCGTACACCGATTTTTTCGGCACTCCGGTCACTGCGTCGGCCTTGTTGAACACCGGCGGCGCCAGGTGGAACGTCAGCTTGTAGTCGCCTTCGAACTGCGCGGCGACGCGCTGGGTGAAGTCCGACTCGGCGTACAGCCGCGCAACTTCATATTCGTCCTTGACCGCGAGGAGCTTGAAGTAGTAACGCGCGACGGCCTCGGTCAGCTCGGTGATGCCGGGCATCGCCTTGGCCTCTGCCACACGCACTTGCGCGACGAGGACCGTGTACCGCTTGGCGTACGCCGGGTCCTGGTAGTCAGTGAGGAATTGCGTGCGGCGTTCGACCATCTCGTCCTGCGACTGCGACAACCGTTGCGAGTCGGGCCGGGCTTCCGCGGGGATCGCGGCCGTGGCGACGCGCGCGGGATCGATCGCGGCCAGGCGGCCCCAGTTGAAGCTCTGCTTGTTCGACTCGATGGCCTGACCGTTCAGCTCGATGGCGCGAAGGATCGCCGGTTCACCGAGTGGAATGAGCCCGCGTTGGAAGGCATAGCCGACCATGAACAGGTTGGTCGCGATCGAATCGCCCATGAGACCGGTGGCGAGCTTGGTCGCATCGAGGAATTCGGCATCGCCGGGCGCGACCGCGTCCTTGATTTCCTGCTCCATCGACGCGGTGGGGAAGCGCAGGTCCGGTTCGCGTGTGAATTGCGCCGGCATGACCAGCGCGGTGTTGACCAGCGCCTTGGTGACACCCTTCTGCATCTTGGCCAGCGCTTCGTAGCCGACACCGGTGAGGATGTCGCAGGCGAGCACCAACTTGGCTTCGCCGGCCGCGATGCGCGTCGCGAACATTTGTTCCGGCTTGTCGCCGATGCGCACGTGCGACACCACGGCGCCGTTCTTTTGCGCGAGGCCGGTCATGTCCAGCACGCTGCAGCCCTTGCCTTCGAGGTGCGCGGCCATGCCCATCAGCGCGCCGATGGTGACCACGCCGGTGCCGCCAATGCCCGTCACCAGAACGCTGTACGGCTCCGCCGTCGAGGGCAACGTCGGCGTGGGCATGGCCGAGAAATCGACCGCCGCGGCTTTCTTCGGCTTGCGCAGCGTGCCGCCTTCGACCGTGACAAACGACGGACAGAACCCCTTCACGCAGGAGAAGTCCTTGTTGCACGACGACTGGTCGATGGTGCGCTTGCGGCCGAATTCGCTCTCGACCGGCGCGATCGACACGCAGTTCGACTGCACGCCGCAATCGCCGCAGCCTTCGCACACCAGTTCGTTGATGATCACGCGCTTGGCCGGGTCGACGAGTTTGCCGCGCTTCCTGCGGCGGCGCTTTTCCGCGGCGCAGGTCTGGTCGTACAGCAGGACCGTGCAGCCCGGGATGTCGCGCATTTCGCGCTGTACGGCGTCCATCTCGTCGCGATGATGGATGCGGATGTCGTCGGAAAAGTAGTCTTTCGGGTATTTGTCCGGCTCGTCGCTGACCACGATGATCCGCTTCACGCCTTCGGCCGCGACCTGTTGCGCGATTAGCGCGGGCGAGATCGG
>JAYTIR010000283.1:0-4126 GCA_043731765.1 Burkholderiales bacterium | reverse complement strand
TTCGGAAATATTTCGTGAGCTTTTTCGCCGAACAGTCCCGGCGTGATCTCGGCGACGCTTTCAATGGTGTCGGATATGGCGCGCGGCTGTTCGAAGATTTCCTTCTGCATGTAGTGCTGGTACGGCTCGAGCTCGACGGCGTCGCTGCCCAGCGCGACGACGTGGACTGCGCGCTCGGCGACGTTGCCGTCGCGATCGACGATGCGGATGCTGCCCAGCCGCACGTCGGCCAGGTCGCCTTCTTCGAGATACATCACGCGCTGGGTGACCGGCTGCAGCGCCGAGGCGTCGGAGGCGAGGAAATTCTCGCCCGTAGCGGGATCGCCGAGGCCCACGACCAGCGGGCTGCCGGCACGGGCGCCGACGATGCGGTGCGGTTCCTTCACGCTCACCACGGCGATCGCGAACGCGCCGACCATTTCGGCGACGGTGTTCTGTACCGCTGCCAGCAGGTCGCCGGTGTAGTGCGAATGCACCAGATGGGCGACGACCTCGCTGTCGGTCTGCGTGGCGAACACGTAGCCGGCTTCCTTCAACCGCGCGCGCAGCGGCTCGAAGTTTTCGATGATGCCGTTGTGGACGACTCCGATTTCGTCGAACGAAAAATGCGGGTGGGCGTTGGTTTCCGACGGCGCACCGTGCGTCGCCCAGCGCGTGTGGGCGATCCCGGTGAGGCTGGACACCGCCTGCGCGCGCTGCGTGAGGTCGCCGACGCGGGCGACCGAGCGCAGGCGCTGCAGCGCCGAGGGACGCTCGGCGTCCAGATACGCGATCCCGCAGGAGTCGTAGCCGCGGTATTCGAGACGGCGCAGGCCTTCGAGGAGGACCGGGACGATGTTGCGCTCGGCGACGGCGCCTACGATTCCACACATGGTGTTGCTGCTCCTGTTGTTGCCGGCTGGTGACCCTGGTTCGTTGGACAAACGTCGCTGGGTCCCCGCCTGCGCGGGGACGACAACTGCTATCAGTCCGCGCGTTCGTCTTGAACCCTCATGCCTTCGCTTTGGTCGTCTTTACCGGCCGCTTCCATTCTGGCCTCGAGAGCTGCTTCTTGTCATTCACCACCAGACCGCCGGGCGGAACATCTTTCCAGACGGTCGTGCCGGCGCCGATCGTTGCGCCACAACCGATGGTTACCGGCGCGACCAGCTGGGTGTCCGAGCCTATATGCACGTCGTCCTCGATGACTGTCCGATGCTTGTGCGCCCCGTCGTAATTGCACGTGATCGTCCCGGCGCCGACGTTCACGTTGCGTCCTATCGTCGTGTCGCCGATGTACGAAAGATGCTTCGCCTTGCTGCCGGCGCCGATCCGCGAACGCTTTACTTCCACAAAATTGCCGATCTCGACGCCATCGGCGAGTTCCGTTCCCGGATGCACATGCGCATACGGACCCAAGCCACATCGCGCACCGATGGTGACGCCTTCGAGATGCGTGAACGGCTGCACCACGCTGTCGTCGCCGATCTTGCAATTCCTGATCACGCAATGCGCGCCGATGATGACACGATCGCCGAGCTGCACGTGTCCCTCGAACACGGTATTGATGTCGATCGCCACGTCGCGTCCGCAGGTCAGCACGCCGCGAACATCGATCCTCTCCGGATCCGCGAGCGTGACGCCCGCTTCGAGCAGCGCGTCCGACGAAGCCTTTTGCAGGGCGCGCTCGACTTCGGCCAGTTGCGCCTTGCAGTTGATGCCCTTCATTTCGCGTTCGTGCCCCGGAAACGCTGTCGCGATATCGGCGCCTTCGGCCGCGGCCATCGCGATGACGTCGGTCAGGTAGTACTCGTTCTGTTCATTGTCGTTCGTCAACGCGCCGACCCAGCGGACGAGTTTCACCGTGGGTGCAGCCATCACGCCGGTATACATTTCCGGGATCGTGCGCTGCGCTTCGGTGGCGTCCCTGTGCTCGACGATGCGCAGCACGCGACCGTTGTCGGCGCGGATGACGCGGCCGTAACCAGTCGGGTCGTCGAGCAGCTGCGTCTGGATCGCGAGCCGGCCGGCGTCCGCCGCGGCGCGCAGCGGCATCAACGACTCCGGCTGGATCAGCGGCACATCGCCGTTCAGGACCAGCACGCTGCCTTCGCTGTCGAGCAGCGGCAGCGCCTGCTGCACCGCGTGCCCGGTGCCGTGCGCGGGGCTCTGGATCGCCCATTGCAGGTCGGCGTCGGGAAACGCGGCGCGCACCTGGTCGCTGCCATGTCCGACGACGACCACGATCCGTTGCGGCTGCAGGGCACGTGCCGCGGCGAGCACATGGGCGAGCATCGGCCGGCCGCCGACGGCGTGCAAAACCTTGGGTAAATCGGAACGCATGCGCTTGCCCAAACCGGCCGCGAGGATGATTATCTGCAGAGTCACGAAATGGGAGCCGTATAAGGATTTGGCGAAAGGCGAATGATAAGCCAAAGAGACGGATTTGGCCCGCCCGCGACGCGTCGCGTCCGGTTTCCGCCAGTCACCAGCGACGAATGCCGGCCCACGAATCGCATCGGCGATTGCGCTACAATCGCGCAGTCGCCGTATGCTTGTGGAAGATGCATTCGCCAGGGATTTCATGACGAACTGCAACATTGCTCTTCCCCATGTGCGGGCCCGGCGGAAGACCGGGCTGCGCCTGTCCACTTATGTGGGAACGAACGGCGATCGGCGACACACTCGACACGAAATTCTGGAGGATTCGATGAGACTGATTCGATTGCTGGTGGCCGCGGTCTGTGCCTGTGGTTTTGCCGCTTCGGCCTGGGCCGCCGATGCCTGCAAGAACCACGGCGAGCTCGACGCGATGTACTGCGACGAAAACATGGACCTGGTCGCGGATGCGCCGAAGGACCCGAAGAGGTGGAAGAATCCCGGGACTATCGTGTTTACCTACACACCGGTCGAAGACCCCGCGGTTTACGAAACGATCTTCAAGCCGTTCACCAATTATCTGTCGCAATGCGTGTCCAAGAAGGTTGTTTTCTATCAGGTGCAGAGTAACGCGTCGGAAATCGAAGCCATGCGTTCGGGCCGGTTGCACGTAGCCGGCTTCTCCACCGGGCCCACCGCCTTTGCGGTTAACCTGGCCGGGGCAATCCCGTTCGCCGTCAAGGGCACCGCGAGCGAGTTTCAGGGCTACAACCTGATCATGATCGTCAAGGCGGACAGCCCGTATCACAAGCTGGCGGATCTCAAGGGCAAGAAGGTTGCGCACGCGTCCCCCTCGTCCAACTCCGGCAACCTCGCACCGCGCGCATTGTTTCCGGCCGAGGGCCTGGTCCCGGACAAGGATTACAAGGTCGTCTACTCGGGCAAGCACGACCAGTCGATACTCGGTGTCAATTCCGGCGACTACGATGCGGCGCCGGTGGCGTCGGACGTGTTCATCCGGATGGCGCATCGCGGCCAGATCAAGGAAGGCGATTTCCGCGTACTCTATCGCAGCCAGAAATTCCCGACCTCATCGTTCGCCATCGCACACGATCTGGACCCAAAACTTTCGGACAAGTTGGTGACCTGTTTCTACGACTTCCGCTTTCCGCCGGAAATGCAGAAGGCATTCGAAGGCGCGGACCGTTTCTTCCCGATCAACTACAAGACCGCGTGGGAGGCGGTGCGTATGGTGGCCAAGGGCTCGGGCGAGGAGTTCTCCAAAACCGCGTTCGACAAGATGGCGCAGAAGGAACGCGACGACGCGGCCAAGAAGAAGTGATGGCGTTCCGCATTCCGGAAGCAGGCGTGCGCAAAACGATTTTGTTGTCGCTGACCCTCGCCGCAGCGCTCATTGCCGCGAGCACCCAGGCGGCGGACGCGTGCAAGAACCGCGGCGACCTCGACGAGCGCTATTGCGACGAGGATCGCGATCTGGTCGCCGACACGCCGAAGGATCCGAAGCAGTGGAAGGATCCGCCGTTCCTGCTGTTCACCTACTCGCCGCTCGAGGATCCCGCCGTTTACGAAAAGGTGCTCGAAAACTATGTCAATCACCTGAAGACCTGCACCGGCAAGCGCGTCCACTTCTACAGCGTGCTCTCGAACGCCGCGGCGATCGAGTCGATGCGCTCGGGGCGGATGCACCTCGGCATGTTTTCCACCGGCGACACGGCATTCGCGGTGAACCTTGCCGGCGCGATTCCGT
>JAYTIR010000282.1:0-6075 GCA_043731765.1 Burkholderiales bacterium | reverse complement strand
GGACGCGCGATCGCTCCCGCGGGTGCGTCACGCGGCGCGCGCGAGGCCATCGACTTGCGCGACGGCGGGAAGCGCTTCGGCGGCTTTGGCGTCGATCACGCGGTGGACAACGTGAAGGGACCGATCGCGAAGGCGCTTGTGGGACTCGATGCGTGCAACCAGTTCGCCGTCGATGCCACGCTCATCCATCTCGACGGCACGCCCAACAAAGCCCGACTCGGCGGCAACGCCACCGTGGCGGCTTCGCTGGCGGTCGCGCAGGCCGCGGCGGCCGCGCGCGGTGTCCCACTTTGGCGATACGTCGCCGGCGATAACGCCGTGTCGCTACCCTTGCCGGAGATCCAGATTTTCGGCGGCGGCGCCCACGCACAGCGCGCGCTCGACCTGCAGGACCTGATGGTAATGCCCATTGGCGCAACGAGCTTTGCCGACGCGATCGCCACGGTCGCCGAAATCTACCGCGCGGCAGGAGCGTTAATGGCCGACGCAGGCAAGCTCGCCGGCGTCGCAGATGAAGGCGGGTACTGGCCCACGTTCACGACCAACGAGGAAGCTCTGGTCACGCTGGTGCGCGCAATCGAGCGCGCAGGATTCCGCCCCGGCATCGACGCCGCGCTGTCGCTCGACGTGGCCGCAACCGAGCTCCTGCACGACGGGCGATACACGCTGGCACTTGAAGGACGCTCGCTCGACCGCGAGCAGATGATGCAAATGTTGCTGGACTGGCTCGACCGCTATCCGATTGCGTCGATCGAGGATCCGTTCGGCGAGGACGATCGCGACGGCTGGATGATGTTTGCGCGCGCCGCAGCGGGTCGCGTGCAGATCGTCGGCGATGATTACCTCACGACGAACGCTCCGCGCGTGGTGGAGGCGGCCACGGACGGTTCGTGCAATGCAGTACTGATCAAGGTCAACCAGGCCGGCACGCTGACCGAGGCCAAAGCCGCCCTCGATGCGGGCAAGCGCGCGCATTTCGGCACGATCGTCTCTGCGCGTTCGGGCGAAACGGAGGACGTCGCCATCGCGCACCTGGCGGTTGGCTGGAATGCGGGACAGCTCAAGGTCGGCTCGTTTGCGCGTGGCGAACGAATGGCGAAGTGGAACGAAGTGCTGCGCATCGAAGAGGCGCTGGGCGGCGCCGCGCAGTATGCCGGCGCGGCGGCGTTGCCCAAGTAGGGCCAGCAACGACTTTCCATGATCGGGCGCGCATCCCTTTGCGAATCGCGGAGAGGCGTCTCTGCTCCTGCCTAGGTCCATCGGTAACTTCGTCGAGCGCAATCCCGTCCTCGCGGGGCTGGGTCTCGTCGTACTGACGCTGGTGACCCACGCGGTCATTCTCGCCACGCCGGGCTTCTACGCCCACGATGAGTGGCAGAAGTTCGACCACATCCGCCTTCACGGCTTTTGGGACTTTGCGCGCGCGTACGGTGCGATTCGCCCGGGTCCGGAGTTCGGCTATCCAATGCGTCCGATCGGCTTCATGCAACAAGGGATAGCCGCGCTGTGGATGCAATCCGCGCCGCTGGCGTCGCATCTCGTTGGGATTGCCAACCACGCTTTGGTCGGGCTGACCTTTGTCTGGGTACTGCGGCGTGCCGGCATTTCGAGCACGTCGGCCGGCACGGCCGGCGCGCTCTTCGTGCTGTCCCCCCTGACGACAATGGGCACCGGGTGGTTGGCGGCGTCATTTGATCAGTTGTACATCCTGTTCTTGTTGTTCGCGGCCGCGGCGATCGTGAGAATTCAACACGAAGGCATGTCGGTGCGGCGCGCAGCGTGGATCTTGCTGGCCACGGTGACCGCACTTCTGGCCAAGGAAACGGCGATCGTTGCGCCAGGTGTCGTATTGCTGCTCGGCTATCTGGCCTGGTCCGCGAATCCGGACGGATTTTCATGGCGTCCGTTTGGTATCGCGTTCGTCATTGTGCTGCTTCCGGTCGTTGCGTATTTGCTCTTTCGCGCATCGGCGATTACGGCCTCCATCGCCGGCCATTCCACTGCGGAGTACATCCCGGAACTGTGGAATGCACCGGCCAACGCCTGGCGCTTCTTTGCGTTTCCGTTTCGCCTCAAGCTCGTGGAAATGTCAGCGGCCGTCTTCCGGTCTCCGTGGCAGCCGATGGCAGCGGCGGCGGTGCATCTGCTGCTGGTCGGCGCCGTTTACTGGTTGTTCGGACTGCGTTTTGCATTGGCCTATATCGCGGGATACTTCATTTTCCTGTTGCCCGTGCTGATGTTGCCAAACCCCGGTGTGCATTGTCTTTACGGCGCCGCGCTGGCGATGTCATTGGCCATCGCCGCGACGCTCGAGCGTTTGTTGGTCACGCAGCACAAACGCGTCGTCCTGCTGGTTCTCGCGGGTGCCGCCGCGCTTTACGCACATGACCTTGCGATTCAGCGTCATCTCTATGACATTGGTCAGTGCCAGTCGCGATTTCTTGCGAGCGTCGACACCCTTCTGGCGCAGCGTCAGACACCGGGGACACCCGGAATAATCGTCTCACCCGAAGCCGGCGCGCCGTTGCGCGTTGCCATTCGCGCCGTATCGGCGCGGGAGGCTTATACGGCAAATGGGCGCCCGCTCGTTTCGTTCGGTTCGCCCGATCAGCGGGAAGGCGGAGCGCTGGACAACGGCGCAATACGCGTGCGCATGACGGCGGCGTGCACGCTGCTCATGTAGCGTCAGCGTCGCGCAGGAATTCCGCCAGTTCCACGAACCCGGCTCCCGCTTCACGCTGCGTGACATAGGCGGGCGGCGTGACGATCTGATCGAGAAACGGGCGGACATTGGCCACACCCACGGAATTCGGGAAGAACGCGAACATCGGCGCGTCATTGGGCGAGTCGCCAACGAACACAAAGCTCTCGCGTTGCGCATCGAGGTCCAGAGCAAAGACTTCGGCCAGGAGCGTGCGTGTCATCGCGAGCTTGTCGTAGTTTCCAAACCAGCCGTTGACGTGAATCGAGCTGACCTTTGCGGTCATCCCTTCCGCCTCCATCAGCGCAACGATGCGATCGACGGCCGCGCGCGGCAGCGGCGGCACGTCTTCGCAAAAATCGATGGCGAGATCCGTTTCGCGGTAAAGCTGGTCGGAGGCCAGTGCTGCGCCCGGTACTGCATGCAGAATTTTTTCACCGATGGCCGCGAGTCGCGCGCGATTCGTGGCGCGTTCCGCCGTGCCGGCAACAAAACGTTTGACGATCCGGTGATTCGCGCCGTCGTGATGCATGTAGAACGCGCCGTTCTCGCCGACGACGGCATCCACCGGCCACATGCGCGCGATATGGTCGCACCAGCCCGCCGGCCGGCCCGTGATCGGAATGACGAATTTGCCGGCGGCGCGCAAATTCTCCAGCGCCGCGTAGGCGTCTGCGGTGAGCCGTCCGTGCGTCGACAGTGTGTCGTCGATGTCGGTCAAAACGCCGCGAATGTTCCGGCGCACGGAGTGCGGCATGGCTGTCAGCGGAAGCATGGACGCCTGCCTCAGGGCCGCGGCGCAGCGTCGCGCAGCCATTGCGGTACTGGCGGCGGCCGCCACGACGCAATGGACGCAAGCGCATCGTCGATCGTGGTTGCGCAGGCCAGCAGCGCGCGATGTTCGGGCTTGAGCAACCCGTCCGCTACCGCGCGATCGAGCTGCACCAGGAAGCCGTCGAAATAGCCGTCGACATTGACGACGACCAGCGGCTTGGTGTGAATGCCGAGCTGGTCCCAGGTGGCCATCTCGCACAGCTCGTCAAAAGTCCCGTAGCCGCCGGGGAGTGCCACGAACGCGTCGGATAGCTTCGCCATCAGCGCCTTGCGCTCGTGCATCGTGGCCACGACATGGAGTTGGTCCAGGCCCGAATGGCCGACTTCGCGCACCATCAACTGCTCGGTGATGACGCCGATCACCCGGCCGCCGGCGTCCAGCGCGGACTGGGCCGCGATCTGCATCAGCCCCACGCTGCCGCCCCCGTAGACGAGCGTCATGCGGCGCGCCGCCAGTGCGCGGCCGATCTGCGCCGCCGCGTCGGCATACGCGGGCCGCGTGCCGGAATTCGACCCGCAGAACAGGCAGACGCTCGAGATCGGCGCGCTCATGGCAAATTTGCGCGATGCGCTGCATTGCTGCAATACGCCGCCACGGCGTCACGCTGCGCCGGCGTCATCGGCAGGCCGCACTTGGTGCGTCGCCACAGCACGTCGTCGGCGCTGCCTGCCCACTCCTCGGCCATCAGGTAATCGACTTCACGCGCGGTGAGTCCGGCACCGAAGTCCTGTCCCAGGTCGGCCATCGTCCTCGACTCGCCGAGAATGCGCAGCGCGCGCGTGCCGTGCCGGCGCGCGAGTTCCCGCAGCAAGTCGGCGGGCAATGCCGGATAGCAGCGGCACAATTCCGCGAAGTATGCGTTGCGATCGCGCTTCGGCAAATCGCCGCCCGGCAGCGGTGCGTCGCGCGTCCACCCGGGTTTCATGCCGGGGAAACAAGGCGCCAATTCGACGAGCGCGGCTTCGGCCAGTTTGCGATAGGTCGTGATCTTGCCGCCGAAGATCGACAGCACCGGCGCACGGCCAGGCCCCGCCTCGCCCTCCAGCGCGTCGATCTTGAACACGTAATCGCGCGTCACGGCGGCGGGATCGGTGGACCCATCGTCGTGCAAGGGCCGCACGCCGCTGTACGACCAGACCACATCCGCCTTGGTCAGCGGTTTGGCGAGATACGAATTGACAAGTTGCAGCAGATAGTCGATTTCGTCCTCGGTGATCGCCGGATGCTCGTACTCTTCGACCGGAATGTCCGTCGTGCCGATCAACGAGTAGTGTTCCCGATACGGAATGATGAAGACGATCCGCTTGTCGGCGTTCTGCAGGATGTAGGCGTGCTCTTCCGGATGCACGCGCGGCACCACGATGTGACTGCCCTTCACGTGGCGCACGTTCTCCTTCGTGGGTGCCGCGCTGACGCTGTCGAGCACGTGCTTTACCCACGGGCCGGCGGCGTTGACAATCGCCCGTGCGTTGATGTCAATCTGCGCACCCTCCCGCGCCTGCAGCGTGGCGCGCCACAATCCACCTTCGCGGCGCGCGCCGATGACGCGCGTGCGCACGCGGATATCCGCACCTTTCGCCTGCGCGTCGAGCGCATTGAGCACGACGAGGCGGGCATCGTCGACGCGCGCATCCGCGTAGACGAATCCGCGCACGAATTTCGGTTGCAGGCCCGCGCCCCAGTGGCTTCCCGCGAGTTTCACGCCAAACGATTTTGGCAGCGTCATCTTGCCGCCCAGATGATCGTAGAGGAAGAGCCCGAGGCGGATCATCCATGCCGGACGAAGATGCGATTCGTGCGGCAAGACAAACGTGAGCGGTTCGATGATGTGCGGAGCATTGTTGAGCAGTACCTCGCGCTCCTTCAGCGCCTCGGCGACCAGCCGGAATTCGCAATACTCGAGGTAGCGCAATCCGCCATGGATCAACTTGGTGCTCCACGACGATGTATGCGCGGCAAGATCGTCCTGTTCCGCCAGCAGCACGGACATTCCGCGGCCCGCCGCATCGCGCGCGATGCCCGCGCCATTGATGCCTCCGCCGATGACGAGCAGATCGAAGATGGGGGATTCGGCAGAGGTCATGGCGATTGCGGGTTGGAGCGCCGGATTGTAACGCGGCGGCAAGGATACTTAGACCCGCTCCGCCAGCGGCTCTCCGCAATTGCGGTAGGATGTACGCTCACATGCCGGATGCCCAATGAACATCGTTCCCGAAATCGCCGCCCTCGACGCCGACATGCGCGGCTGGCGGCATCACATCCATGCGCGTCCCGAAACCGCGTTCGAGGAAACGCTGACTTCCGCCTTCGTCGCAGAAAAACTCGAATCGTTCGGACTGGAAGTCCAACGAGGACTGGCGAAAACCGGTGTGGTCGGCGTGTTGCGCAATGGGACGTCTAAGGAGGCCGTGGGCTTGCGCGCCGACCTCGATGCGCTTCATATCCACGAAAAGTCGGGCGTGCCGCACGCTTCGACCAACGCGGGCAAGATGCACGCGTGCGGCCACGACGGCCACACGTCGATGCTGCTTGGCGCTGC
>JAYTIR010000281.1:0-3057 GCA_043731765.1 Burkholderiales bacterium | reverse complement strand
GACGGCGACACTTTTACCGCGTTCGACTACCCGGGCGCCATTTCGACCACGGCGATTTCCGTCAACTCGCGCGGTGACGTCGCGGGCTTCTTCCGGGATTCGACCAATCAGTGGCATGGGTTCGTCCGGTCTGACGGCATCTTCTTTGTTCAGGACTATCCGGGCGCAACGACGGGCACCTTTACCTTGGGGATCGGAGCGAACGGAACCTTGGTCGGAGAATTCAAGACCGGGCAGGCATTCGGCCAACTTGGATTCGCCTGGATCCTGCGCGATGGCCAGTACACGCAGCTCACGCCGCCCGATTGCAGCGGTGCCACACCGCCAAATCCTGTCCAGGCCTTTGCGACGTCGATCGATCCGCGAGGCGATGTCGTCGGGCGCCTGATCGACGCGGCCGGGAGGCAATGCGCCTGGAAGTTGGACAAGCACGGCGAGTACTCGATTCTGCAGGTTGCGGGCGCCTCGATCACCAACGCGAGAGGCATCAATCCGATCGGCGAGGTGGTCGGCGTGTATCGCCTCGGCGGCGTGAACCATGGCTTTGTCCTGCCTCCGGACGACACGACCAGCTTCACCACGATCGCTTTTCCCGGCGCCGCTTCAACCCGTGCGCTCGGCATCAATGCGCGCGGCGACATCGTGGGCACCTACGCGCTCGTCGGTCCGTCCGGCCTGGGACACGGATTCCTGCTGGAGCGCGACGATTGATGACGAAGGTCGCGATGAAAGGAGAAGATCATGCATAGGAAATTGCGTCATGCGGTTGCGGTCGGCGCCGCGTGCATTTGGTATCTTGCAACTTCGCTCTCCGCCGTCTCGCAGGCAACCACGCCAACCTGGGTCCCTACAGGTAGTCTGAACACAACGCGCGCCGGTCATACAGCAACCTTGCTGCCCAATGGCAAAGTGCTGGTCGCGGGGGGCAACGGCGGCCTCGACAGCGCGGAGCTGTATGACCCGGCCACGGCAACCTGGAGCGTCACGGGTCGCATGCAGGTAGGCCGCCGCGGCCACACGGCGACGCTGTTACCGAACGGGCTGGTTCTGGTCGTGGGCGATGGAGACTCTGTCAGCGACAACGCCGAGCTGTATGACCCCGGCACAGGCGCGTGGCGTCTCATCGGCAGCGGAGCCGGTTACTGGAGCACCCACACGGCAACGCTCCTGCAAACCGGCAAGGTCCTGGTCGCGGGCGGATCGGGCCCTTCCGACCGTGGCGCTGCGTTATACGATCCGGGCACGGGTACGTGGAGCACTACTGGCAGTCTCCTCACCGGTCGAGAAGTTGGTCATCAGGCCACGCTCCTGCAGGACGGCAGGGTTCTGCTCACCGGAGGGTCGAATGAGTCGTCTTCGAACCCGGTTGGGACCCAAGTTGAACTGTACGACCCGGGAGCAGGTACCTGGAGCAGCACCGGACCACTCAATTACGCACGTGACGAGCATACGGCGACACGATTGCCGAACGGTATGGTCCTGGTCGCAGGAGGGCGCTCCAATGTCGCCGAGCTGTTCGATCCGGCCACCGGTCGATGGAGCGCGATCGGGAGCCTCAACGCGGGTCGGTCTGGGCACACCGCGTCGCTACTGCCTGACGGCAAGGTTCTGGTCGCTGGAGGTTACGGTGCAGGGAGGAGCTATCTCAAGAGCGCAGAGCTGTACGAGGCAGGCGGCGCGCGCTGGGAAAACACCAGCGACCTCAACATTGCGCGCTTTGGTCACACGGCAACGCTGCTGCCCGATGGTCATGTCCTGGTAGCCGGGGGATTCGGTATAGGGGGCACGCTCGACAGCGCAGAGCTCTACGCGTATCAGGTGACGCCGCTGACGACGGTAGTCGAGTATCGGAACACCCAGGATTTCCCCGGCAGCCCCGGCGGCCACTTCTTTTATACGGACGATCCTTCTGAACAGGCGCTGGTCGATAGCGGCATCGCCGGCCAATTCGTGCGCACCGGCAGAACTTTCAAAGCCGGCGGCAGCAAACGGCTGTGCCGCTTCTACGGCAGCACGGCGCCGGGCCCGAACTCCCACTACTACACCATTTCGGATCAGGAGTGCGAGTGGCTCAAGGCCCTGCAAAACATACCGACGCCGGGCAATGTACAACAGTGGAACTACGAAGGGCTCAGCTTTGCGGAAGTGCCGCCGCAGCCTGACGTAGATGGTGGATTCTGTGCGGCAGGATCAGGAACGGTAGAGGTGTCCCGCGTCTACAACAATGCGTACCCGGCTGCTGGGGGCCCGAAGAATCCCTGGGATTCGGCGCATCGCTATAGCGTCATTCGAGGCGACATCCAGCAGATGATTACGCAGTTTGGCTGGCGTTACGAAGGGGTCGCGTTCTGTTCACCGCAGTAGGCGCGGTAGTCGCACCTGCGCGAAGTGCGGCGCTTCAATCTCCAATCAGAACGCCAACGCAACATGGTCTTGCTCCGATAGGCGATGGTAGACTCCACGCTGCCGGCTCGATGATGCGGATGCGCGCAACGAACGCGTACGCGAATCACGGCTCGTCGCACCATCACTTTCCAGGAGGAAGTACCCATGGTTGCTCGCAGGATTCTGCTTGGTAGTGTCGTTGCCAGCATGCTGGCATTCGCGTTCGGCACGGCGCACGCCGCCTATCCCGAGCGACCCATCACCCTGATCGTCCCCTGGGGCGCCGGCGGCGGGACCGACGCGACGGCGCGCATCATCGGCGCGTTGATGGAAAAGGAAATGGGCCAGCCGGTCAACGTCGTCAATCGCACCGGCGGCAGCGGCGTCGTCGGCCATCAGGCGATTGCATCGTCGGCGGCGGACGGCTACACGATCGGCCTGATCACCGTTGAAATCGGCATGATGCACTGGCAGGGATTGACCGAACTCTCGGGCGTCTCGTACACGCCGATCGGACTGGTCAACGCGGATCCGGCCGGACTGCAGGTGCGCGCCGACGCGCCGTACAAGACGGTCAAGGATCTGGTCGATGCGATCAAGGCCAACCCCGGCAAGTTCAAGGCGTCGGGCACCGGGCAGGGCGGCATCTGGCATCTGGCGATCGCCGGCATG
>JAYTIR010000280.1:0-3277 GCA_043731765.1 Burkholderiales bacterium | reverse complement strand
TTGGGGTTCGTTTCAATCACCGCATGCAGCGTTGGATTCAGTTGCTGAATGCGATTCAGATAACCCTGGACCAGCTCCCTTGCGCTCAGTTGTCCGGCCGCCATCGCCGCCTGCAATTGCAGGATGCTCGCTTCGACGAATGGAAAACCCGTGCCGGCACTTGCACTCTCCTGGAAGAGCGATGCCAGTCCGCCGGTCAGTAATGCGGCGCCACCGGCTGCGGTTGTTCCGATAAAGCCTCTTCGAGTCAGATGATGATGGCTGCTTTTCGCTGATGGGTTCGGCTGCCGTGATTTCATACTCGATTCTCCTTAAGGGTGGCAAGGAATGAGATCGAAGGCGGCCTTTCTGGCGGCGCCTCCGGCGCGAGCCTCGTCAGCCTATTCGGCCGATCCCTGAAGCGGTAGAGGTCATACGCGGAGCAGCGTCCGACGCGGTAGCACGACGCGTATGGAACTGCAGGCGCAGACCCAGGCAACGTGTACATTTCGTAGGGATACGGCACAAACCGCATCATCGTCGCCCCCATGGAAGGGCCGGTGACGGAAGCCGGCTGATCAGCTGCGATTGGTCCTTGCGCTGCGCCTGACATCCATAACAGCATCGCAACCGCGCCGGAAAAGACGGCGCGAATTGTTTTCATTGGACGGCGCGTAAGAAGCGCCGCCATGAGCGCGGCGGCATCTATATACCACATCATTTTGCATTTGTACACCACATCGCGTCGCCGAACCATTGCGGACGGTCATTCGGGTGGGCCGCGCGGGCCGTAGGCGTACGCTTGTCTTCAAAGGACGAGCGAATGATAGGAACCTCCGATCCGGTTGCCCAAAGCAACTCGACGTTTTCTATCTTTAGCGTCGGGTTGTCAGCCGTGTGCATCTGCGTGATCGCAACCGTCGCAATTGCTTCATTGCCGCCGGCAGAGGAGGGCTTGGCTTCGGTATACAGCAAGGAGTTCAACGGCAAGATCACGGCAAGCGGAGAGCGGTACGACGGCAACGTTTACACGGCAGCACATCGAACCTTGCCTTTCGGAACCGTGGTCAAGGTAACCAATCTCGCTAATGGCAAGTCGGTGCGGGTCCATATCAATGATCGCGGCCCGCACGTTCGGGGAAGAATTATTGATCTTTCCTTGAGCGCCGCCACCGCGCTCGCAATGACCACCGGCGTCGTGCGGGTGAGAATCGAAGTTGTCGGCGAAACCGGACACGCCTCGGGGACGCGCCCGCGTCGGCCGTTATGATGTACTTTGCGACCCAAGCGCGTTTCCGCGATCCAAGGAGTCATCACGGCGCGTCGCGCCGCCGACGGGAAGGATGACGATCCGTTCGTCCGCGAGGTTAAAGCCGCGCCGATGTGCAAGTGCCTCAAGGGCCGCTTGATCGCTCCAGCCCTCCACGAGGATCGCCACGATCGCACCGCTTCGCACAACCATTTTGCAGGCCGCTTCTGTGGTCAGCGGTGGCCGGGGACCAAAGGCTTCATCGATCGTGGGCATCGAGCGGGCATTATCCACCGCGCGGCGCGAGCGGCCGCCGAACGCAGACGTTGGCGAATGACCGGATTCGACCCGTTCCGGTCAGTCGCAATCTTCGATAGCGGACGTTTGCGGACTTACTCTGTCACCGCATCGGCTCGTACGAGCAGTGATTGCGGAATCGTCAGACCGTCCGCCGAGGGTCATTGCCCGGCGGGCGGGATTCGGGCTGATTACTCAGCGACGTCTCGCGCCCTGTCGCGCAGCGACACCACGATGTCGTACTCCTTAACGGTAATCTGCACCACGCCTGCGCGGAATCCAGCCGCGTTCGCCTGGACATATGGGTTGGACCCGTTCGGATCGATCCGCTGCACAGCGACGTCTAACGGCACGCCGCTCGTCCAATCCTCGACGTCGCCAAGCAACACCCCGCTCACCGCTGTACCGGAGGCGGCGGGATCCGAGGGCATTGGATCGAGGAACGTGGTCTTGAGCTCGGCGCGACCGACGAACTCGCGTGTGAGCGCGACGAAAACCAGCGCGAGATCGCCGGGAGCGAGGGCATCGCGATGGCGCTCCTCGCGGCTGAACACCCACCTCTTCGCGTGCAAGAACGACTTGGCCCGCTCCCGGTCGCCGTCAGCGAGGTTGAATATGAAGTGCTTCATCTACACAGGGGGTGCGCGTTGAAATCGCTCTCGTGATGATCCTCGATGCGCCCTGCCGCGGTCAAGATTGGGGGCCCAAAGAGAAGCGGTCGTTTTCATCGCACAACGCTTCAATATCGCGTATCGTCGTGATTCGGCCTCCTAAGGCGGTAGCCATGGTGCTCGCGTGAACTCGCCGTTCATCAACATCAACATGCCGCCGCCGCGGCTGCCGTCGCGGCTGTTTCTCTACGGCCTGCACGTCGGGCCGGATGGTCATCCCCGCAGTGCCGCCGCCATCGGACTGCTCGACTCCACCGGCTTCGATATCGTGCACGTTTACCCGCCTGGCACGTTCGGTATATGGAGCGGCGTGTACCGCGCCACGCGAGGTGGAATCCGTTGGCTCCTGTTCCTCAACCATGACGGGCGAGCAGCGACGGGGACGATCAACCGTGACTTCACCTTCGTGCAGGCGAAGACTTACCCGACGCGCCCACCGCCACATACAAGAGCTCGGAGGCAGTTGACGGATTGGACGAACGCGGCAGTCGACGGCAATGGTGAGCTGCTGCTGACCGCCAGTTTGGCCAGCGGCCGCACCAAGGTCGGCTTCGGTCAAGTCGACTCGGACGGCACGTTCACCGTGGGGCTGAAGTCCGAGGTCCCGCTTGCGCATCCCGAAAGACTGCTGGGACTATCGAACGTGCACGCTTGGCTGACGACCACCGGCGGTGCGCAGCCGACCAGCACGGTTTCGCTGCTGCATCGCGGCGCGGTCGTCGCAAACCGTACATGGAACGAGCGCTGGACCGGCATGGCTGTGCACGGCGACCTGCTCGCGGTCTACCGTGGAGTGCTTCAATTCCCGATACCAACAGGCACACAGACGACGCCGCCGCACTACGAGGTGTGCCGGGTCGGCGTCGACCATCAGATCACTACTGTCTGGAACTACGAGGACTTCCCCGCCGCCATCGCCAACACTGTCGGCACCGACATCGATACTTCGGCGGGCACTCTCTTTTATCAGTTCGCGACCGGTTCGAACGTGGCAGAGGTCAGGTCGCTGACAGAACGCGGCATCGTCCGGACCGCTGCTCTTGGCGACCTACGCCAAATCGTCCCAGATCTTCCGGACACG
>JAYTIR010000279.1:0-4717 GCA_043731765.1 Burkholderiales bacterium | reverse complement strand
GATTCTTCGCGCAGGTAGAACGCGCCGAGCGGGCCTTCGAAGCGGAGGATCTCGCGCCCCTTGTATTGCGCGAACAGGAGGTCGGTGAAGAATCCGTCCGGCACGTGCCTGATGTGGAGCTCGAGCAGCTGGTCGTCGTGCGGAGCCGTGGCGAGCGAAAAGCTCCGGCGCTTGCCGTCCTTCAGGAGAAAATCGATGTATTGCCCGGCGAGATATTGCAGCCGCTCGTTCGCCGGGAGTCTGAAGCGCACGATCGCAACGTCCGGCGCGGCCTTCACAATCGACTCGATGCGGCACGGCAGCCGCTTGATCTGGATGTCGCCGGCGCGCCGCACTTCGCGCACTTCGATGACGAGGTCGGTCAGCGGCCGCGCGCAGCAGAAGAGCGCCAGCCCCGACCGCTTTTCGTCCTCGGTCAGCGTTGCGGCCTGGTGCGGTCCGTAATCGACGTCGCCCGAAAGGATCCTCCCTTTGCACGTTCCGCAGGCGCCGTTGCGGCACCCGTAAGGCAGCATGAGGTCGTTGCGCATCGCTGCGGCGAGCACGGTTTCGCCGTCCTCGCACGCATACGAATGGTCGCTGGGCTTTATGGTAATCTTTAGCGTCATTTTGAAACGTTCGCCGTTCAGGCACGTGCAGACATCAACAACCGCATCGCCTGCTCAGCGCGGCAAGGCCGGGACGTGATCAGGGTACTGTTGATCGGATGCGGTGACGTGGCACTTCGCGTAGCACTTCTGCTGCGCGGCCGGGCCCGACTTTACGGACTCACCCGGCGCGCCGCGGACGGGCCCAAGCTGCGGGCCCACGGCATCGTTCCGCTCGCCGGCGACCTCGACGACTATACAACCCTCGGGCGTTTGCGCACCGCGCCCTTCGCGGTCCTGCACTTTGCGCCGCCGCCATCGGATGGCCGCGACGATCCGCGCACGCAGAAACTCATCGCGGCGCTGGCAAGGGCGCGGATTATACCGCAGCGCTTTGTCTACATATCCACGTCCGGCGTCTACGGCGATTGCGCAGGCGCCCGGGTGGAAGAAACGCATGCGCGGCGCGCGCAGACGCCGCGCGCGCGACGGCGCGTCGCGGCCGAAGACCGGCTGCGGGCGTGGGCGCGGGGTTGCGGCGTGCAGCTCGCGATACTTCGTGCACCCGGCATTTATGCGCAAACGCGGCTGCCGCTCGACCGGATCCGGCAAGGGACTCCCGTGCTGGCGGCGGACGACGACGTGTTCACCAACCACATTCATGCCGACGATCTCGCGCGCGCTACGGTGGCGGCGTTGTTCCTTGGCCGCCCGAATCGCGCCTACAACGTCACCGACGACGCGCAATTGAAGATGGGCAGCTGGTTCGACGTGGTCGCCGACGCTTACCATCTGCCGCGCCCTCCGCGCGTTACCTGGGAGGAGGCCGAGCAGCGCATCGCGCCGATGCTGCTGTCGTTCATGAACGAATCAAGGCGGCTGTCCAACGGCCGGATGAAGCGCGAATTGCGCGTGCGTCTGCGCTACCCGTCCCCGGACGCGATGCTCGCGGAAATCGCGCCGCGTGACCTCAAAAAGCAGCTCGCGTTGCCCCTATGACGGAGGCGCTGCCCGCTGCGGTTTCGCGCACGTGGAAGCAGCGCGTCGATGCTTACGAACGGCTGGTCCGGCTCGACAAGCCGATCGGCATATTGCTTCTGCTGTGGCCGACATTGACGGCGCTTTGGCTCGCGGCGACCGGCCGGCCGACACTGCAACTGGTTGTCGTCTTCACGGTCGGCACGATCGTGATGCGCTGCGCCGGTTGCGCGCTGAACGACTGGGCCGATCGGGATTTCGACGCGCACGTGGCGCGCACGGCCGACCGTCCGCTTGCGCGCGGGGAGATCGAACCGTGGGAAGCGCTGGTTGTCGCGGCAGGAATGGCGGCAGCGGCCTTCCTTCTGGTCGCCTACGGAACCAACCTGCAAACCGCAAGGCTCTCCGTCGCGGCGCTGGCCATCGCGATTGCCTATCCGTTCTGCAAGCGATTCCTGGCGTTACCGCAGGCGTTCCTGGGGATAGCGTTCTCATTCGGAATTCCAATGGCGTATACCGCGGTGTACGGCACGGTCCCGTGGCAGGGATGGATGCTGTTCGGCACAAATCTGTTCTGGGTGATCGCCTACGATACCGAATACGCAATGGTCGACCGCGACGACGACCTCCAGCTTGGCCTGCGCACATCCGCGGTGACCTTCGGCCGTTTCGACGTCGTCGCGGTCGCGTGCTGTTACGTGGCCTACTTCGCCGGACTCGCATGGATCGCCGTAGTTCGTGCATTGGGCGGCATCTTCTGGGCGGGATTTGCGGTGGCGATTGCATTGGCGGTCTACCATCTCTGGTTGATTCGCACCCGGGAGCGCGAGCGCTGTTTCCGTGCCTTTCTTTCCAATCACTGGCTGGGATTCGCGGTGTTTGCCGGCGTCGCGCTGGACTACGCGGTCCGGTTGCATGCGTGGCCGCGGTTACGTTGAAGGCGGGCCGTCGGCGTGGTCTTCCGCCGGTGGTGGCGTCCGACGCGCGCGTCCTGATCCTCGGCAGTTTCCCGAGCGAAGCTTCGCTCGCGGCGCGGCAGTACTACGCGCATCCGCGCAATCACTTCTGGCCATTGCTCGCGGCCGTGCTGGACGAACCACTGACGATGATGGCGTATCCCGCGCGTCTCAAGCGTCTCAAGGCGCGAGGCGTTGCGGTCTGGGACACGATCGTCGCGTGCACGCGGGCAGGGAGCCTCGACGCCGCGATACGCGATGCGCAGCGCGGCGATGTGGACCGGATCAGGATGCGCGCGCCCTGCATCCGGCTCGTCGGATTCAATGGCGGTACCGCGTTTCGCGCGGAGGATGCGTGGCGCGCCGCCGGGTACGCTACACTCGCGCTGCCGTCGTCGAGTCCCGCCTATACGCGGCCGTTCGCGGAAAAACTGGCGGCATGGCGGGCGATCTGCGCCTTCCTCGATCCGGATCCCGATTGGATGTTGCCGCCCGACATCGTCATTCCGGGGCCTCAGGTGATGGATTCGTTCAAAACGCGAATCGCCGCGAAAGGGTGATCGTCGATGGATCTCAAGCTCAACGGCCGTGTCGTCATCGTCACCGGGGCCAGCAAAGGCATCGGACTCGCATGCGCCGAAGGTTTTCTGCGCGAGGGTGCCAAGGTCGCGCTGGTCTCGCGCAGCCGCAGGAACCTCGATGCGGCGCTGGCACGGCTTGCCGATTCGACGCACAAACCGTTGACGATCGTCGCCGATCTGACGCGCGCGGACGACGCCGCACGGATGGTGGCCGAGGTCGTGGCGCAGCTGGGGCCCATTGATGTGCTGGTGAACTCGGCCGGCGCGGCGAAACGTATCGCGCCCGACGACCTGACGGCGCAAGCGTGGCACGACGCGATGGACGCGAAGTTTTTCAGCTATGTGCATCCGGCCGACATCGTCGTGAAACAGATGGCCGCGCGCGGCCGCGGCGTGATCGTCAACATCATCGGGATGGGCGGCAAGGTGGCCAATCCCATCCACCTGCCGGGAGGCGCGGCCAATGCGGCGCTGATGCTCGTCACGGCCGGACTCGCGGCGGCGTATGGACCGAAGGGCGTGCGCGTCAATGCCATCAGCCCGGGGACCACGCTGACCGGCCGCGTGCAGGAAGGTCTTGCCATCGAAGCGAAAATGACCGGCACGCCCGAGGCCGAACTCCTGGCGCGACAGCAGGCGAAGATTCCACTGCGGCGCGCGGGGACGCCGAAAGAAGTCGCGCAGGTCGCGCTGTTCCTGGCATCGGACGCCGCGAGCTACGTCACCGGCGCGATCATACCCATGGACGGCGGCGCCGCCGCGGTTATCTGACTCGCGTTGCGGTCTCGCGCACGAAGAGTGTCGCGAGCGCCCCGAACGCCGCGCTGCCGGCGATCAGCAGCAGTGCGGCATCCCATGCGTGCGTGACGTCCCCCGCTGCGCGGCCGCGGTCCAGCACCCAGCCCACCAGTGGTTGCAGCGCGCCCGCACCCAGAAAAATGCCGACATTCACCACCGACGTCGCCATTCCCGCGTGTTCGGGCCGATTCACCTCCTTGGCCACGGTCCACGAGAGCATGAAGCCTGGGATCAGAAGGCCCATCAGCAAGCACAACGCGTAGCCCGCCGCCAGCGACAGTTGCCAGTGCAGCAGCCAGGGCAGCCAGGTCAACGCATAGAGAAACGTGTACGCGCGCATCACATCGCGCCGGTTGCGCAGGCGGTCGGAGAGCGCACCGATGATGAGCGCGCCGATCGCGACGCCCAGCAGCATCAGGCTGCCGTGCTGCGCGGCGACATTGCGCGGCATGCCATGCACCTGTTGCAGGTACGGCACCACCCACAGTCCTGCGAAGGCCAGGAAGCTGCCGCCGATGCCGACGTTGACGAAAAAACCAGGCCACGTCTTTGGATTGGCCAGCACCTGGGTCAGTGCCTGCTGCCACGATGTGTTCATTGCGGTGGCCGACCGTGTGGCAACATCAGTGGCGTGCACCGGGGGGAAGCCGCGCTGTTCCGGCCGGTCGCGCACGACGATCCAGGCCGCGGCACCGAGCGCGACAGAGAGGACGCCCAAGGCCACGAACACGGACCGCCACGAGCCCACCGTGACAATCCAGGCAAGCGGCGCGCCTGCGATCACCGCTCCCAGATTGCCCGCGAACTGCACGACCCC
>JAYTIR010000278.1:0-2581 GCA_043731765.1 Burkholderiales bacterium | reverse complement strand
TTCGGAACTCAATGCATCGCCCAATTCCTTCGCGCGCGCCGCGGCGGCTTTCACCGCCGCCACGAACCGGGCCTTGACCGCATCGGCCTCCAGAACAGCCATCGCGCGTTCGGTCGTTCCGCCCTTCGAGGTGACTTGCGCGCGCAGAATGGCCGGTTCGAGTTCGGAGCCTTGTGCGAGCTTGATTGACCCGGCAAACGTGGCGTACGCCAGCGTGCGTGCATCGGCCTTGGAGAAGCCCAATTCCTGCGCGGCCAGTTCGAGACCTTCGAGAAAATAGAACACGTAGGCCGGTCCGCTGCCGGATACGCCGGTCACCGCGTCGAGCATGTCTTCGCGGATCACCCACAGCACGACGCCCACCGCTTCGAGTACACGCTGGGCAAGCTTGCGTCCACGCGCACCGGCGTCCGGCAGCGAGAATGCGCCGCTGATGCCTTCGCGTATCAATGCGGGCGTGTTGGGCATCGCGCGCACGAGCCGTGGGTATCCGCCCAGCCAGCGGGAGAGGTCGGCCAGGCGCACACCGGCGGCGATCGACATCACGACCGGCACTTCGACCACGTAGCGCGCGACCGCCTGCGCGGCTTCGCGCGTCTGTTGCGGCTTGACGGCCAGCACCAGGATGTCGGCTCCGTCAACCGCACCCGATGATGCTTCGCCGAAGATTCCGATTCCCGGAAACAGTCCGACCAGTATGTCCTGCTGTGCGCGAATCGGTTCGACGACGCGGAATTCGCGTGCGTCGGCGCCGCCGCTGACCATTCCGCCAATGAGTGCGGTGGCCATGTTGCCACCTCCGATAAACGTGATATTCACTTTCTCACTCCAAAAAGCGCCGTGCCTACGCGAACCTGCGTCGCCCCTTCGGCTATCGCCGCTTCGAGGTCCGCCGACATGCCCATCGAGAGCGTGTCCATCGGCAGCCCCGCCGCGACGCATTCGTCGAGGCAATCACGCAACCAACGGAACTGCGCATGCAGTTGCATCGTGTTGTCCGTGGGCTCCGGAATGCCCATGATGCCGCGCAGACGAAGCCGCGGCAGGTCCGAAACGGCCCGCGCCAGTGC
Source organism: Burkholderiales bacterium (assembly GCA_043731765.1). GTDB lineage: Bacteria > Pseudomonadota > Gammaproteobacteria > Burkholderiales > Casimicrobiaceae > VBCG01. The sequence goes on along the minus strand of JAYTIR010000278.1, from coordinate 1,511 downwards.
CAGCGCCTCGGCGGGCGCGACGCCGCTTTTGGAAGCCTCGCCACTGACGTTGACCTGCACGCACACGTTGAGCGGCGCAAGGGTTGTCGGACGCTGCGCGGACAGCCGTTGCGCGATTTTCAGCCGGTCCACACTTTCCACCCAATCGAAAGTCGCCGCCGCCAACCGTGTCTTGTTGCCCTGGAGCGGCCCGATCAGGTGCCACTCAACGTCAGGCAGGTCGGCCAATGCCTGCCGTTTCGCCGCACCTTCCTGCACATGGTTCTCACCGAAGGCACGCTGGCCTGCCGCGTGCACTGCGCGCACCGCATCCGGTGGAAATGTCTTCGAAACCGCCAGCAACCGGACCGATCCCGCGGCCCGCCCGGCGTCCCGCGCGGCCCGTTCAATGCGTTCGGCGACGGCTTGCCACGCCTTCTCATAGTGGCTCATAATCGTTTGAACCCGTCACCATCTGGCCTTGGCACACACTTTGCGTGCTACAACAGGTCAAGGTCACCGGATAGCAAGGGATTATAGATGGACATTACCGAACTCCTGGCTTTTGCCGTCAAGAACAAGGCTTCGGACCTCCACCTGTCGGCCGGCCTGCCGCCGATGATCCGCGTCCACGGCGACATCCGGCGCATCAACCTGCCCCCGATGGAGCATGAGGACGTGCACGCCATGGTGTACGACATCATGAGCGACGCGCAACGCAAGATGTACGAGGAACACCTCGAGTGCGACTTTTCGTTCGCGGTGCCCAATCTGGCGCGTTTCCGGGTCAACGCCTTCGTGCAGCAACGCGGTGCGGCGGCCGCCTTCCGGACGATTCCGGCCAAGGTGCTGTCCCTGGAGGAACTCAACGCCCCAAAGGTATTCGCCGAACTGACCAACCGCCCGCGTGGCCTCATCCTGTGCACGGGTCCGACCGGCTCCGGCAAGTCGACCACCCTCGCGGCCATGGTCAACCATGTCAATGAAAACGAATACGGCCACGTGCTGACGATCGAGGACCCCATCGAGTTCCTGCACGAGTCGAAGAAATGCCTGATCAACCAGCGGGAAGTGGGCCCGCATACGCTGTCCTTCGCCAACGCCCTGCGAAGCGCATTGCGGGAAGACCCCGATTACATTCTCGTCGGCGAAATGCGCGACCTCGAGACCATCCGCCTGGCGCTTACCGCCGCCGAAACCGGCCACCTGGTGTTCGGCACGCTGCATACCAGTTCGGCGGCAAAGACGATCGACCGGATCATCGACGTGTTTCCCGCGGCCGAAAAGGAAATGGTGCGCGCGATGCTGTCGGAGTCACTCGTGTCCGTCGTCGCCCAGACGCTGCTCAAGACCAAGGACGGCCAGGGCCGCATCGCCGCGCACGAAATCATGATCGGCACCGCGGCCATCCGCAACCTGATCCGCGAGAACAAGGTCGCGCAGATGTACTCGGCGATCCAGACTTCGCAATCGATCGGCATGCAGACGCTCGACCAGTGCCTGGTGGAGCTTGTGAAACGGAACCAGGTGAA
>JAYTIR010000277.1:0-3373 GCA_043731765.1 Burkholderiales bacterium | reverse complement strand
GGTGGCAACTAAATTGGCACGAATCAGGTTCAGCGCCGCGCTCAGGGCCTTGTACAGGTTCACCGACGTGGAGTCGGCCACGATCAATTCGCCCTCATTGGCGCCGACCAGCCGGGCGATCTTGTCGCCAATCCGCTGCGGAAGGTCGATCCAGCCGGCGGTGTTCCAGCTGCGGATCTGATCGCCACCCCACTGCGCGTTCACCACCTTTTGCACATGCGCGGCGGTGGCCTTGGGCAGCGCGCCGAGCGAATTTCCGTCGAGGTAGATCACGTCCGTGGGAAGTTCGAACAATTCGCGCAACGGAGCGAGCGGGTCGTCGCGGTCCCGGCGCTCGCACTCCTGTCGTGTCGTCATCAACGTACGGCCGGCGGCGTCAGCTGTTGCCAGGTACTCGTCCGATTCCCGGCAGCTTGAGTGCGGGGTGGCGAATATCGATGCCCGTCACCAATCCGAGCACGTTCAATTCGAACCCCTCATCCGCGCCGGCAATGACCCCGAGAACGCCGAACAGCGACACCTGAATGCCGGTACCGCTGGGTGTCGTCGAGACGATCCGGTCGATGGGAAGATAGTCCTTGCCGATCGCCGTCGATGGCAACGTCATCCGTAACTCCGGGATCTCCCGACCAAGATGCGCGAGAAATGTGTTGCTGTTGGGGCCCGGCCAGGCACTGTAACTGTTGCCATAGGGATAGGCATTGATGGCTTGCGGCAGTTTGCGAATGATCGCGTCGGCATCGGCGCCGCGAACGTCGCGGATCACACGCGGCGTCGCGCCAAACCACTCGGCATCCGGCGCCCGCTGGCCGGAGACGGAGACGACCGACCGGCCGCCGCCACCGTACCAGCCGATCACCTCGTAGCGGGTGTACTGATCCGCACCTTCCGCCTTGACCGCGAGCCAGGTGTGATCGGCGAACGCACCGCGCCAGCCGAACGCGCGGCTCGCGTAGACCTGCACGACCGCGTCGCGGTGGCTCGCCGGGTCGGGTGCCAGCCCGGTCGAACGATGCGACGCGGTGCGCCAGTCGCCGCGAACCGAGGCGTGACCGAAGGCGAGTGTCAACAGCGGACCGGAGAGCAACAGCGCGAGAAACACGAAGAGCCACAGGGCCACGCGGGGAACTCTCGGTTTGGAGTTGGTCTCAATCATGAGGATCGGTTGTCGGAGTATATTCTCGTGTAGAAATCGACTTCCATGGCGTCCCGCCAGCCCTTGCCGATGACCGCCCTTGACGTTTCGATTTTCATCCACCCAGGTGCCGGTGTCCGTGTTAAGTAGCCGATGAACGATTGGCGCAGCCGGCCCGCCAAGCGACACGACGACGTAACGATATCCGCAATCCGGGTGGCGTTCGCGTTGTCCCTGCTCGTCCACGGCGTCGCGCTGTGGACGTATTTGCCGCGAATTCGCCTGCAGGCACCCACGGACGCCGAACAAGGCGAGGCCGGCAGCCGGCTGGACGTGCAACTGGTCCCCCTTCAAGGTCCAACGGGAAGCCTGCCGACCTCGCCCTCGTCACCGCCTCCACAGCCGCTGTTCGCGGAGCAGTCACCATCACGCAGTCCACCGCCGTCCATGGCCGCGGCGCGCCCGCCGGCACCAAAGCCGTCGATCGCACTCACACAGCGAAATCCCGATGTCCCGTCGCTGCCGGTACCCCCTCCGAATGCCGCGCCGACGCTTCCGCGACCGGCCACCGAAGCGGATCTCATGGCGTACATCGAGGCCCGGCGGCGCGCGCGCGGAGAATCGCCCGCGGCATCGGAGCGAAGCACGTCCAGCGCGCCGTCCACCGAAGACGAAAACGAGCGCAGGAACCGGATCATCGCCGCCAACATCGGCATGAACAACAAGCCGTCCTTTGGCAAGGATCCAAAAAACGGCGGTGGCGTGTTCGCGATCAAGACGCTGGAATACAGCTTCGCCGAGTTCTACTTTTATGGCTGGAACAAGGACATCCGCCGCAACAGCAACCAGTTGATCGAGGTCCGCAAAGGCGACAACAGCGACATTCGCATCGCGATCATCCGCCGCATGATCGCGATCGTGCGGGAGTACGAGTCCGGGGATTTCCGCTGGGAATCGAATCGCCTGGGCCGGCCGGTGACGCTTTCCGCACGGCAGGGAGACTCCACTGAGCTCGAAGCTTTCCTGATGCAGGAATTTCCTGAATTTTATGACGAGCGGCGTCTCCGCAGATGATTTGAAACAGGATCACCGCGAACGTCCCGCGCGCGGCAGCTTCCGTCGTTTCAGGTGTCATTCCGAGCGTCTTATCCAGTGTCATTACGAGCGAAGCGAGGAATCTGCTTGCTACCGGCCCGAGCCCTGGCAATTGAACGGCAGATAGTTGACGGGAATATTTGTCTTGTTCTCGCCCTTGACCGTCATCTTGTCGGGCGCATTGGCGTTACCGCAAACCCACGTGACCGGTACGATTGGCGCATCTTCCACCACGGCCGGGCGAAGCGTGAGGATCTTGCCGCCAATGACGCCTTTCGCGTTGTTGCCGAACGTGATCTGTATGGCGCCGTCCTGAACTGCAACGGAACTGATGTAGTTGTTGACGATCTTGTCGGCGGGAGGCAATCCGGCGCTTGCATTGTCGGGCGGAAAAACCTGGGCGGTGGACCACGACAGCGCGATGGGCGTCTTCGCAATGTCCGCCAATGGCGCGGCGGCGACAATTTCCTCCCTGACCATGCGGTTCAAATAGCTGGGAACCGCCATCGTCGCGAGAATGCCGACGACTGCAAGTACCGCCACCATTTCCATCAGGGTAAAGCCGTCGTGTCGTCTCATGCGTCCTCGACATTTCCGATTCGTCGGGCGGGAAACCATCCTTGATTCAGTCTGGCGGTGCGCCGACAGGCTAGAATAGTGCAATTTCCCGCGACCAGATACCACACGCGGGGCTCGACTGGATTCCAGAATGCTGTATTGCATGCGCGCCGAAGGGTTGGCGGAGGAAGTTTCCTGGGTTGTGGATGATGGCGTCGCCCGCCCGCGACAATTGGTACGGCGCGGGGCGACCCAATGAGTCCGTCGGTAATCCTCATTTCCACAACGACGCGCTGGTTCGGCACGGCCCGCATTCCGCGCGCGCTCGTCCGGGCCGGATTCGATGTTTCACTGCTGACGCCGAAGGGGTCGCTCGCTGAGCACAGCCGGTTCGTCGGCAGGATCGGACACCTGCCGGACGGCGCGACCACGCAGCAATGGGTGCACGCGTTCGCGGCGATGGTCAAGGCGACCTCGCCGCGGCTGGTCATTCCATGCGACGACATGTCGTTCCAGCTCCTGCATATGCTGGCGGTGTCGCCGCCGAAAAACCTGCAGGCCGCGCTGCAGCTCACGCTTTCCGCG
>JAYTIR010000276.1:0-5888 GCA_043731765.1 Burkholderiales bacterium | reverse complement strand
AACGCTCGCCTCGATGTCGCGCGACCTGATCGAGGCCGGCCTCGGTTGGCGTTATCGGGCGCAGTCCGTCCGGCAACTTATCGATGATCCGGAGACAGTGACGCTCGTCGCGCGCGCCGGCGAATCCCTGGCCGGATTCGGCATCATGAAGTTCGGCGACGAGCGCGCGCACCTCGTGCTGCTGGCGGTGCTTCCAGCTTACCAGCGGCGCGGAATCGCGCGGCGCGTCATCCATTGGTTCGTCGAGTCGGCCGCAACCGCTGGGGTCGCCTCCATCCATGTGGAACTCCGCGCCCTCAACACGGGTGCATATGCGTTCTACCGTGCGATCGGCTTCGCGGAAACGCTGCGCCTGCCCGGCTATTATTCCGGGCGCGAGACGGCAATCCGCATGTTGCGCATGCTGCGGGCGCCAGCCGGCGCGGTTCGCTAGCAGCACGAGGCAACCGGCTGCATTACCACGCCCGCGCCCTCCGCGTGCATCGTCTTGACCAGCAACCTGAGCAGCGCGTGCACTGCGCGTGTCGCGGGGGTCGGCGTACCAGTCAGATCACCGAGTTCGATCACCGAGCCGATCAGCGCGTCCACTTCGACTTGCCGCCCCGCTTCCACGTCCTGCAATGTCGATGTCTTGTGCTTGCCGATTTTCGCGGCACCTTCGATTCGCTTGTCCAGCGGCACGCGGAATGTGACGCCCAGCTTTTCCGCGACGGCCTGCGCCTCGCGCATCATGTCGGCGGCAAGCTCGCGCGTCGCCGGCTCCTGGCAAATGTCCACGAGCGTAGCGTGCGTGAGCGCGCTGATCGGATTGAAGCTCATGTTGCCCCACAGCTTGAGCCAGATTTCCGAACGGATGTCGGCAAGGATCGGCGCTTTCAGTCCAGCGCCGACAAGTGCGTCCGCCACTTGTCCGATGCGCCCGGTCTCCGTGCCGTCCAGCTCTCCTACCGGGAAGCGGTCGCCTTCGAGACGCCTGACCACGCCAGGCGCCACGATGTCGCCTGCAGGGTAAACGACGCAGCCTATGAGCCGGCGCGATTCGATGCTGCGTTCGATCACGCCGTTCGGGTCTGCCGCCTTGAGCCGGTATCCGGCATGCGGGCCGTTGAAATTCTGGAAGTACCACCACGGCAAACCGTTCTGGGTCGACACGACCATGGTGTCGTCGTTGAACAGCGCAGGCATTTGCGGCGCCACGGATTCAATGACGTAGGCCTTCAGCGCCAGGAACACGAGGTCCTGCGCGCCGGCATCCGCGCAATCCGCCACCGCGCGAATGTCCTTTGCGACCTCCTCCGCGCCATCGTAGTGGATGAGCTTGAGACCGTTCCCGCGAATCGCCTCCAGATGCACACCCTGTTCCACCACCGTAACCGTCTGGCCCGACAAGGCAAGCCGCACAGCGAGAATTCCCCCGATTGCGCCTGCGCCAATGACTGCAATTCTCATTGTCTCCCCTTGCCCGCGCGGTCACGCCGCTCGCCTCCGCCCATGCGCGGAAGGCGGCGTTGCGCGCCGTGCGTTGTTGTGGTCCCTTTTATTCGAACCGATTGGTCAGCGTGCCGATCCCGTCGATGACGATGCTGACCATGCTGCCCGGCTTCATCGAGCCCACGCCAACCGAGGTGCCGCAGGCGATGACGTCGCCGGCCTCCAGCGTCATGTCTTGAGATATGAGACTCACCAGTTGGACCGGCGCAAAGATGATGTCCGCCACCGGATAATTCTGCCGCTCCTGGTCGTTGAGGATCGTCCTGACGACGAGCCTTGCCGGATCGAGATCGGTGGCGATTACCGGACCGAACACGCCGAACGTGTCGAAACTCTTGGCGCGCGTCCACTGCGCAAATCCCGGATCCTTGTTGAGGATTTCGCTGGCGGTGACGTCGTTGATGCAGGTGTATCCAAAAATGCAGTTCGCCGCGTCGGCCTCCGACACGGAACGGCAACGCTTGCCGATGACGATGCCCAGCTCTCCTTCGTAGATGACCTTGCCTGCGTAATTCGCGGGAACGCGAATCGTGTCGCCTGGGGCCAGGAACGCGCTATTGGCCTTGAGGAAATAAAGCGGCTCGGCGGGAACCGCGTGACCTAGTTTCGTCACGAGCGCACGGTAATTGTCGACCAGCGCGACCATCTTGCTCGGGGACGTGGGCGTGCGCAGCTTCGAGGAGCCCAGCGGAATTGCCTCGCCCGTAGGCTGTGGATCGGCAAACATATCGCCCGCGTGTACAAGGAGCGAATCGCCATCGATCGTGCCGAAGCATTCACGTCCGTCATACGTAACGCGTGCCCACTGTGGCATGGCTCCCCCAGATCTTCGCTCGCAATGCGCCAGTTCGATCTTGAATGCGCGTGGAGGCGTCGCGCACGACACCTCCGCCGCAAAGGTATCACTTGACGCCAGTCCGCGCCTGTTGCTTCGGTGGCCAGGACCTTTGTGCAGTGCAGCGGAAGTTTCACTTTCCCGCCAGGAAGAAGTCGACCATCCGGGAGATCTGGCCGCGCATCATCTCGCGGCCGTAAATGGTCGTGCAACCGAATTTTTCGGCCAGCGTGAGCAGCGGCGTTCGCTCCGGCTTCACGATGGCATCGAAGACGACCAGTTCATGCGGCAGTGTCGTGATCGCCATCGGCAACCGCGCGTCGTCAAGCATGCCGACCGGCGAGGCGTTGATAAGGATGTCGATGCCATCCGTTGTCGGTGAACCCGCCTCCACATCGAGGCCGGGGTTGGTGCGCGCGATTTTCGCGGCGAGCGCAGCGGCGCGGTCGGTGTCGACGTCGAACACGCGCAACGAGTCGGGCCGAGCGAATCCGACTGCGACGCCGATGGCGGACCCCGCGCCACCGGCGCCAAGGAGCATCACGCGCTTGCCGCCGAAACCGATTTCCCGCCGCCTGAACGCCTCGACGCAGCCCAGACCGTCGAAGATGTCCGCGTGCCAGCGGTCATCCGCGCCTTTCGCCAGCGCATTGATCGCACCGACGACGCGCGCCTGTTCGCCCAGCTCGTCGGCGAGTGCGCACGCCCGCACCTTGAACGGAATCGTGAACACGAGGCCGGGGAGGTTCTGCAACCGCAGCAATTGCGGGAGCGCCGCGTCGAAATCGTCCGGAAGGACGTGCAGTGGCACGAGGATCGCGTCGCGTCCACGACGACGAAACTCCGCTGTGAACATTTCCGGCGAGCGGACCTGCTCGATCGGATGTCCCACGATGCCGAATACGCGGGTCTTGCCGGAGACGTAGTCGACTTCGTTCTGAATGTCCATGGCGTTTTGTCTGGTTTAGATAGCGGAGTCGGCGAATGATGATGTGGCCGCGCCGGCAAGGCAAGTGAGACAGGAGTCATCAGACTGCTAGACTTGCCGAGTGACCCGCCCCGTGGCCTCGTTCCTTTCCCAGACCCTCGAGTCGTCGCCGCTGCGGCACGCTCCATTTCGCCTGTTCTACCTGGGTTCGATCGGAGCCGCGCTCGGCTACACGATGCAGGCGACCGTCGCCGCGTGGCTGATGGCGACATTGACTCCGTCGGCGCTGATGGTAGCCCTGGTGCAGACGGCCAGCACGGCGCCATCGTTGCTGTTCGGCCTCGTCGCCGGCGCGCTCGCGGATATCGTCGACCGGCGCAAGATCATCCTCTTCACCCAGATCGTGCTGCTCGCCGCCACGCTGAGTCTCGGCAGCGCAACGCTCGCCGGACTGACCGGTCCCGGGACTCTGCTTGCGATGACATTCCTGATCGGCGCGGGCTTCACGTTCTACATGCCGGCGCAACAGGCGAGCATCAACAATTTCGTGTCTCGGGTCGAACTGCCGCGTGCAGTCGCGCTGGGCGCCGTGGCGTTCAACGTTGCGCGCGCCGTCGGGCCGGCGCTCGCGGGCGCCATTGCGGCATGGCTGGGCACGGGCAGCGCAATGGTGGCCAGCGCGCTCTTTTTCATCCTGATGATCGTCGCGGTGCGAACCTGGAAACCCCGCGCTTCTGCACTCCCCGGCGTTCCGGAGACACTTTTTTCGGGTGTCCTGAGCGGACTGCGCTACGCGCGACACTCGCGCCCGATGCGGTCGTTGATCATTCGCAACCTCAATTTCTGCGTCTGCGCGAGCTCGCTGTGGGCGCTGCTGCCCGTGATCGCACGCGACCAGCTTCACCTCGGCGCCGGTGGTTACGGCTTGCTCTCCGCGAGTTTCGGAATCGGCGCGGTCGTTGGCGCGTTGTCGATCCCTCATCAGTTACAGAGCCGGACGCTGAATGCCGTCGTCACATCAGGAGTTCTGCTGTGGACGGTCGCCACGCTTCTCATCGCCGCGACCGACATCACTGCGATTGCCCTGGCCGGTGCGTGCGGCGCCGGCGTGGCGTGGGTCTGCGTGCTTGCGAGTCTTTCCGCCGGAACCCAGAGCACGGCGCCCGCGTGGGTGCGCGCACGGTCCGTGGCCATGAATCTGGTCGCGGTACAGGCAAGTCTCGCGCTTGGCAGCGTGCTCTGGGGGGCGCTTGCTTCGGCGGGCGGCACGCGCGTCGCGCTCGCCACCTCGGCGACGGTCATGTTCCTTCTCCACGTGCTCAACCGCCGCGTGCGCGTAGCGATGGGAAACGAGGCCGATGTCACGCCCGCGGTGCAATTGCCGGACCTGGCGATTGCCTTCGAGCCGCTGCCCGACGATGGCCCGGTCTTGATTCAGGTCGAATACCAGATTGCCCCTGAACACCGCGAGGATTTCTTTCGCGCCATCCACGCAGTGGAGCCGACCCGCCGCCGCAATGGGGCTTCGAGCTGGCGGGTATTTCGTGATGTGGCCGAAGACGGCCGTTTCGTGGAGCGCTACGTCATCGCGTCATGGGCTGAGTATGTCCGTCTGCGGACGCGAATGACGATCGCGGACCGCAAGCTGCAAGCCCGTGTCGCGGAAATGCAGCAGCCGGACGTTCCGATTCGCGTTTCGAGGTTGATCGGCGTCAGTCCGCAGCAGTAGCGAGGGGCGTAGGCCGATCCGGACATTATCGCCGTATGATGGCGTCGTGCGCTTTCAAGGAAAATGAACATGGAACCAAATGCCGCAAAAATAGAAACGCTGATCCGCGAACTGCTGATCGAGATCGGCGAAGATCCGGATCGCGAAGGCCTGCTGCGCACCCCCCATCGAGTTGCCGCAGCCATGGCCTTCCTCACCTCCGGCAACCGGACGAATGTCGACAAGCTCATCAATGGGGCCATCTTCACGCAGGAGACCAACAGCATGGTCATCGTGAAGAACATCGAGGTCTACAGCCTGTGTGAGCACCACATGCTGCCTTTTTTCGGGCGCTGCCACATCGGCTACATTCCGAACGGACGCGTATTCGGCGTCAGCAAGCTGGCGCGGCTGGTCGACATGTACGCGCGGCGCTTGCAATTACAGGAACGCCTGACCGACCAGATCTCGCAAGCCGTGATGGATTCGATCGACGCCATCGGCGTGGGCGTCATGATCGAAGCGCGTCACCTGTGCATGATGATGCGCGGCGTGGAGAAGCAGAATTCGGTGATGGTGACGTCCTCCGTCGTGGGCCAGTTCCGTGAGTCCACCGCGACCCGCGAGGAATTTCTCGCATTGATCGGCAATCGCGCGACTTAGGCCTGCGACTTGGGCTTCAACAGGTTCTTCAGATCGGCGAACGGCTGATGCGTTGCGCGGGACTCTGCCACGCCGCCTGACGACGCTTCCCCTCGCGCGAACTCAAGCTGCCGCGCGTGCTCGTTGTCGTGGCAGTAGACGCACAGCAATTCCCAATTGCTGCCATCCGGCGGGTTGTTGTCGTGGTTGTGATCGCGGTGGTGCACGGTGAGCTGCACCACGTTGCTGCGGTCGAACTCCCGCGCGCAACGCCCGCAGATCCA
>JAYTIR010000275.1:0-4807 GCA_043731765.1 Burkholderiales bacterium | reverse complement strand
GAAGCTGTCGGCCTTGTCGAGGAGAGTTTCGGAACGCAAGGTGGCGAAGTCGAACAACTCCAATCGGCCGGGCGACTCCTTGTGTCCGCCGCGTCCGTGCGCGCCCGGAATCGGGAACACCGTCCACAGGACCTTGCCCGCCGCGCCTGCGATCTGGCCGAAGCGCCCTTCGGCCACCGGAAATGCGGCGACACGACGCACGATTCCGTCGAGATCGACACGCACCGCGCGCGCCCGTGTTTCGGCCATGTCGCCCTTTCGTCTGTCCTCAGGCGGCTTGAGGCCTTTGGGCTCGGGATCGAACGGCGGCCGCTGGTCGTTTTGCAGCGCGATCAGATAGGGCCGCGCCGCGCGTGGAAAGCTTAGCTCGAATTGCACGCTGTCATACACCGGGTCGAATGTGCGCACCGACAGGAAATAGAGAAATTTCCCCGCCGGATCGAACGCCGGACAGTAGTCACGGAACTCGGGCTGCGTGACCAGAGCGCTCTTTTTCTTCGCGACGCCGTACAGCTTGATCGCGCAATGCCGCGGATCGGTCCAGAACGAATACGCGAGCCACGCGCCATCCGGCGACCAGGCCAGGTCCTCGCTGCGTCCCGCGTCGCTGCGGTCGACGACCGACAGCTTCTTCGTCGCGAGATCTCCCAGCAGCACTTCGTTGCGATGGTTGGTCAGCGCAATACGTTGACCGGCGGGCGCGGCGCGCAATGCCTGCACGCGGCCAATGTCCCATGGCAAGGTTGTCGTCTTGCCATCGCTCACGACTACGATCCGCTCCTCGCCCGATTCGTCGCTGACGCCGACGAGCGCTTTGCCGTCGGCCAGCCACTGCCCGTGGCGATAGCGGACGCCATCGGCTGCGCCGTGCTGGCGGACCGCGCCTTCCCACATCGCCATCGTGAACAGCTTGCCGCGCGCGTCGAGCGCCAGGCTGTGGCCGGCGGGGTGCACGTTGAAACTCGCGAGATGATCCGCGGCATTGACGAATTTGCGGCTCGCCTGAGTGCGATGCGAGGGCACGTCGATCTCGACGCGCGCCGTTCGATCGAGCGCCGGATCGAGCAGCCAGATATCCGCACCACATTGGTAAACGATGCGCGTGCCGTCCGTTTGCGCATTGCGGATGTAGTACGTGTCGTGGTCGGTATGGCGGCGCTGGCCGGAGCCGTCGGGCCGGCACGAATAAATGTTGCCCACGCCTTCCGCGTCGGAAATGAAATAGACGCGCTTGCCGATCCACATCGGACTCGTGATGTTGCCCGGCAGCCTTTTCATCCGGCGAAAGGTTCCACCGCCCGTCGCGTCGATCCAGAGATGTCCCGCCGTGCCGCCGCGGTAGCGTTTCCAGCGCGCGGGGTCGGCGGTGTTGCGGCCGATGACTTTCGCCTTGCCCGGACCAAACGCCAGGTGATTGACCTGACCAAGCGGCAACATTTCCGGCAGTCCGCCGTTGACGGAAAGCGTGAACGCGCGGTAGTTGCGGAAGAACGGTTGCCCGTGCGTGCTGACGAACAGGATGCGCCCCTCCGGCGTCCACCCGCGCACGAGCACATCCGGTCCGAGCCACGTCATGCGACGTGCAGGACCGCCCTGCGCGGGCATCAGATAGACCTCCGGATTCTGCTCGTCGCGGCCGACATAGGCGATCCACTTGCCGTCGGGTGACAGCACCGGCGTTGCCGGTTCGCCCAATCCTGCCGTCAGGCGGCGCGCCGTTCCACCACCGGCGTCTACCCGCCAGAGATCGTCATCGCAGACAAAGACGATGGCGTCACCACTTAGCGTCGGCTGACGCAGATAGCCCCGTTGGGTCATGAGTTGAATTCCCTGGAATGAATTTGGCGGTTGCAGCGGACCCGAGATCATAGTCCTTTCGATTTGCGATGGCACGCCGAAACCGGCCGTGTCCGGAACGGATCCCGACCGGAGAGGTCATCCTGTAGCATCCTGTAAAACCCACGGTGCTTTTGTAGCGATGGAAGCGCCCGCCTTGGCCGCGAACGTTGTTCAAGAAACGATGACCAAAGTCGGACTGGTGCTGGTGACCGGCGCGAGCGGTTTCGTCGGATCGGCGGTCGTACGCGCGCTCCTTGCCGCCGGATATCCGGTGCGTGCGCTCGTCCGGGCCTCGAGCCCGCGGGCCAATCTCGCTGCGCTGGACGTCGAAGTCGTCGCGGGCGACATGCGCGACGCCGAAGCGGTCGCGCGCGCCATGGCCGGCGTGCGCCATGTCATGCACGTTGCCGCCGACTATCGCCTATGGTCACGCGACCGCGAAGAGATTCGGCGCAACAACGTCGTAGGCACGCAAACAGTCATGGAAGCGGCGCTGCGTGAAGGCGTCGAACGCATCGTCTACACCAGCAGTGTCGCCGCGCTGGCGCTGCGGTCTGATGGGCAAGCCGCGGACGAATCCACGGTGCTTGCGGAGTCGGCCGCGGTCGGGGCCTACAAACGCAGCAAGGTGGCAGCGCAAGTCCTGGTGGAAACCATGATCGCGCGCGACGCTCTGCCGGCGATCATCGTCAATCCCTCGACGCCGATCGGACCCCGTGACATTCGACCCACGCCGACCGGGCGGATCATTGTCGAAGCCGCTTCCGGACGCATGCCCGGCTATGTCGACACCGGACTCAATCTTGTTCATGTCGACGATGTAGCGGCGGGGCATCTTGCTGCGCTTGCGCACGGCAGTATCGGCGAACGCTACATACTCGGCGGCCAGGACGTGCTGCTCGCGGACATGTTGCGCGACATTGCCCTGCTCGTCGGCCGCAGACCGCCACGGATGCGGGTGCCGCGCCGGCTTCTTTATCCTGCCGCTGCGGTGGCCGAGATGATCGCGACCCGGACCGGGCGGGAACCGTTCCTGACGCTCGATGGACTGCGCATGGCGAAAAATCGGATGTTCTTCACCAGCGCGAAAGCAACGCGGGAACTTGGTTATGAAGCCCGTCCTTACGGTGAAGGACTCAAGGATGCCGTCGAATGGTTTCGCGGGGCGGGCCAGCTGAAATGATGGCGCTGGTCATCGCGTCGCTGGCGTGCGCAGTCTGGGCGTATCTGCTGCTGATGCGCGGAGGATTCTGGCGGGCAGCCGAACGCGACGACACGGTCGAGGTCGCACCCTCGACACCTGTTGTGTGGCCGCGCGTGGTCGCAATCGTCCCCGCTCGCGACGAAGCGCGGGTCATCAGTGCCAGCGTCGGCTCTCTTCTACGGCAGGACTACGCAGGTTCATTCGCGATTGTCGTGGTCGACGACCACAGCAGCGATGGCACCGCTGGCATCGCCCGCGACGCGGCAGCTGGCGCTGTCATGGCCGACCGATTGGTGGTCTTGTCGGCGCCAACCCTTCCCGATGCGTGGACCGGCAAGCTGTGGGCAATGAACTGCGGGACAAATCATGTCGATGCCTTGCCGGAGCCGCCGGACTATCTGCTGTTCACCGATGCCGACATCAGCTACGCGGCCGAAGCGCTGACCGCGCTCGTCTTGCGCGCGCAACGCGACGGTCTCGTACTGACATCGCTGATGGCGAAACTGCACTGCGAAAGTTTTGGTGAGCGCGCACTGATTCCGGCCTTCATTTTCTTTTTCCAGATGTTGTATCCGTTCGCCTGGGTCAACCGTCCGGAACGGCGAACAGCGGCAGCGGCGGGCGGCTGCATGCTGGTGCAGCGCGAGGCGCTAAAGGCCGCGGGCGGGATTGCGGCCGTCCGCGGTGAACTGATTGACGATTGCGCGCTTGGGCGCCTCATGAAAATGCAGGGGCCGATCTGGTTGGGCCTGACCGATCGCGCACGAAGCCTTCGCGTCTTTGGATCCATCGGTGAGATTCGTCCGATGATCCGCCGTTCCGCTTACGCACAATTGCGATATTCGCCGTGGCTGTTGATCGGCACGGTCCTGGCGATCGCGGTGACCTGTTTGGCGCCGCCCCTTCTGACGATGGGCACCACGGGAATTCCCCAATTACTTGCGGCGGCGGCCTGGGCGCAGATGGCGTTGGCGTTGCAACCGACGCTTCGTTTCTATGGCGTATCGCGATGGTGGGGCCTGGCCTTGCCGGCGATCGCGGGCGTGTACCTCGCGTTCACGCTGGATTCGGCGTTCCAGCACTGGCGGGGCCGGGGCGGCATGTGGAAAGGGCGCGCGTATGCTCCGGCAGGGGACAGGCGATAATGCAAGCTGTGCCACTGAGGAGCCTTTCGGGCCGGTGGATCGGAATATACTTCCACGCTTGGTCTCGGGGGGCGGGCGCCGGGATTGCCGTACCGATCGCGAATGGAGAATGTCGTGTTTGATGCTCGTCCAAGCTGATGGCGCACGTCATGCGTAGTGCGGAGATTGCGATCAGGCAGTCGGTCGTCGATCCGGTTGATTACGTCGATCCGTTCGACGTTGCCGAATCGACGCTTGACGCGTGCATAACGCGTGCGACCGGCGCCTTGCTGGCGGAGCAGCGTCGAGACGGGCATTGGGTCTTCGAGCTCGAGGCCGATGCGACCATTCCCGCCGAGTACGTCCTGCTCAAGCGCTATCTCGGCGAGCCCGATCCCGCGCTGGAAACCAGAATTGCGAAATACCTGCGGCGGATACAGGCGCCGCACGGAGGCTGGCCGCTCTTTCACGACGGTCCCTTCAATATCAGCGCCAGCGTTAAGGCGTACTTTGCGCTGAAGGTCATCGGCGATTCTCCCGATGCGCCGCACATGGGAAAGGCGCGGGAAGCAATTCTCGCGCACGGCGGCGCCGGGACGACCAACGTATTCACGCGAATGCTGCTCGCCCTGCACGGCAT
>JAYTIR010000274.1:0-2258 GCA_043731765.1 Burkholderiales bacterium | reverse complement strand
AAGTTCCTCGAGAACACGCCGGATGCGCGTGTGATCCTGGTCGGCCTCGAGGCGCCGCTGGTGCAGGCGCTCGCGCGCTCCCGCTCTCCTGCGCGCGATCGGGTGACCGTGCACGCCGCGACCGAAGTCGTCGCCATGGACGAGCCTCCGGCCGATGCGCTGCGCAAGAAAAAAGATTCGTCGATGAGGGTGGCGATCAACCTGGTCAAGGACGGCACGGCGCAGGCCTGCGTATCGGCCGGCAACACCGGTGCGCTGATGGCCATTGCGCGTTTTGTGCTGAAGACGTTGCCCGGGATCGACCGCCCTGCGATTGCGTCGCAACTGCCGTCGAAGAACGGCGAGACGACGGTGCTGGACCTGGGCGCGAACGTCAATTGCACGCCCGAGCAGCTCGTGCAGTTTGCCGTCATGGGCAGTGCGCTGGTGACGGCCGTCGAAGGCATCGAACGCCCCACGATCGGACTCCTCAACATCGGCGAGGAGGCCATCAAGGGCAACGACGTGGTGAAACAGACGGCGGAACTGCTGAAGTCGTCGGGGCTGAATTTCGTCGGCAACGTCGAGGGCAATGACATCTTCAAGGGCACGACCGACGTGGTGGTCTGCGATGGATTCGTCGGCAACGTGATGCTCAAGGCCTGCGAAGGCATCGTCACGATGCTCTACGACTATCTCAAGGCGGAATTCACGCGCAATCCGTTGACCAAGCTGGCGGCGGCGATCGCGTACCCGGTCCTGTCCGCATTCAAACGTCGCATCGACCCGAGGCGTCACAACGGCGCGACACTGGTCGGCCTGAAAGGCATCGTGGTGAAGAGCCATGGCGGTGCCGATGCGCTCGCGTTCCGTTACGCACTGCAGAAGGCGTACGCCGAAGCGACGCATGGCGTACTCGAGCGGATCGCGCAGCAGATCGCCGCGATGCCGGCACTCGCCGTTCCACCACAGCCTGCCGCCGACGCAGTTGCCAACTTGGTTGCCAACTCTTCCGCCAATGCCTAGTCGCATAGCCGGCACCGGCCGCTATCTGCCCGCGATGGTCCTCACCAACGAGGAACTCTCGCGGCGCGTGGACACGAGTGACGAATGGATCCGGACGCGGACCGGCATTCGCCAGCGCCACATCGCGGCACCGGATGAAGCAACGTCGGACCTCGCGTTGCATGCCTCGCACGCAGCACTGGCGGCGGCGGGAATAGCGCCGGCCGATGTCGACGTCATCATCGTCGCCACGACGACGCCCGACATGGTATTTCCGTCCACCGCGTGCATCCTGCAGGCCAAGCTGGGCACCCGGGGCGGCGCCGCGTTCGACGTCCAGGCCGTGTGCTCGGGTTTCGTCTATGGTTTGGCGATGGCGGACTTGCTGATCGGCGGCGGCATGGCGAGGAACGCGCTCGTCGTCGGCGCGGAAATCTATTCGCGCATTCTCGACTGGACAGATCGCGGGACGTGCGTGCTGTTCGGCGACGGCGCCGGCGCGGTGGTCGTGGTGCCCTCGGCGACGCCGGGAATCCTGACTTCGCACCTGCATGCGGACGGTCATTACGCCGAAATCCTGTGCGTCCCCGGCTACGTGCGCAACGGCGCGACCTGGGGCACGCCGTTCGTGCACATGGACGGTGGCGCCGTGTTCAAATTTGCCGTGAAGGTGTTGGCCGACGTGGCGAAAGAGGCGCTCGCGGCCACCGGCAAGTCCGCAGCCGACATCGACTGGGTGATCCCGCATCAGGCGAACATCCGGATCATGGACTCGACGATGAAAAAATTGCATCTGCCGCACGAGCGGTTGATCGTGACCGTCGACCAGCACGGCAACACTTCCGCGGCGTCGATTCCGCTCGCGCTCGACATTGCGGTGCGCGACGGCCGCATTGCTGCCGGTCAGCACGTGATGCTGCTGGGTGTGGGCGGCGGCTTTACGTGGGGTTCCGTCTTTCTCAAGTGGTAGGATGAACGACCCCCACGTTCGCTTCGCTCGCTGCCCCCGGCGGGGGCGCTGTCAATTCCTTGGGGCGGCCCTACGGAATTGACATGAAACTCGCGTTTGTTTTTCCCGGGCAAGGTTCGCAGGCGATCGGCATGATGAACGGCTTCGCCGGTCATCCGGTCGTGCGCGAAGCATTTTCCAAAGCGTCGGCTGCGCTGGGTGACGACCTGTGGAAACTGGTCGAGGAGGGTCCGGCGGAAGCGCTCAACCTGACCACGAACACGCAACCGGTGATGTTGTCCGCCGGGGTGGCGGTGTATCGCGC
>JAYTIR010000273.1:0-2150 GCA_043731765.1 Burkholderiales bacterium | reverse complement strand
GCCGGCGAATGAGCCGGCCGTCAAGGCGAGCGCAGGACCGGACACGCCGCCCCCGGCGCAGCTTGCCATGGCGGCGCCCACCACGGCGGCCCCGCGTCCGGCGGTTGCCACGGCGTTGAAGGCGATATCCCGCGACGCGCCGGACTTTCCGCGTGAGGCCATTGCCGAAGGCGTGAAAAGTGGCGTGGTCAATGCCCGCATCCATGTCGACGCCACAGGCAATGTCACCGGTGTCGACATTCTCGGGGCGCAGCCACCCAAGGTGTTCGACCGCGCCGTGCGCAAAGCGCTTTTGCGCTGGCAATTCGAGCCGCTGGCCGCGGGTCACACGTCCGACCTGGACGTCGACGTCAAATTTCAGCGCGATTGAGATTCGTCGGGCGAATGCCACCCACACAGCCGGGTAAGATCGATCTCATGGATGACCTTCGCGACACCGCCATCGCCATTCCGGTCGCCGAACCCGTGGCAAAGTCGGGCGCGCGTCCGCGCGATCCGCGCAAGCTCGAGTTCGAAACGAACAAGCTGAAGCGCCGCCTGCGCCGGCAAGTCGGCCAGGCCATCGTCGACTACGGGATGATCGAGGACGGCGACCGTGTCATGGTCTGCCTGTCCGGCGGCAAGGACAGCTACGGCCTGCTCGAAATCCTGCGCACGCTGCGTGACCAGGCGCCGGTCAACTTCGACATCATTGCCGTCAACCTCGACCAGAAGCAGCCCGGCTTTCCCGCCGATGTGCTGCCGCGCTACCTGACCGAGCGAGGAATTGCGTTTCACATCGCCGAACAGAATACCTACAGCGTGGTCAAGCGCCTGATCCCGGAGGGCGCCACGATGTGTTCGCTGTGTTCGCGCCTGCGCCGGGGCGTGCTGTACCGCGTCGCCGGAGAATTGGGCGCCACCAAGATCGCGCTGGGCCACCATCGGGACGACCTGCTCGCCACGTTCTTCCTCAACCTCTTCTTCGGTGGCAAGTTGAAGACGATGCCGCCGAAACTCGTTTCCGACAACGGCAAGCACGTGGTCATCCGCCCGCTCGCGTACGTGCGCGAGCGCGACCTGGCGCGGTTTGCCGAAGTAATGCAATTCCCGCTCATTCCGTGCACGCTGTGCGGCTCGCAGGAAAACCTGCAGCGCAAGCAGGTCACGCTGATGCTGCGCGAGTGGGAGAGGAAATTTCCCGGACGGGTGGAGTCGATCTACAACGCGCTCGGCAAGGTCGAGACTTCGCACCTCATGGACCGGCGCATCCACGATTTTCTCGCGGTCCGCGCAACAGGCCGGCCCGAGCCCGATGGCGACATCGCCTTCGACGTCGACGCGGCCCTCGGGCGTGCCACGGAGTTGGCAATGACGGGCATGGAGGACGCGAACCCGGATGCGCTCGCCCCGGGGGCCGCGACGGATGTCGCCGAGCCGCCACCCTAACGTGCGAAGGTAATCTGACACGCACATGCGTGCGCGAGTCCGGCGGACGACTGGCGCCGCTCCCATAACCTGCCACATGAACGCCTTCCGCCGCCGTGCGCTGATGTTGCTGTTAGCGCTGCTTGCCGGGTTCGGCGGGCACGCGCCCGTTGTCATCGCGCAAACGGGAACCGCGAGTCCGCCGCCTCGCATCGAGCTCGCGGGCCGCGCATTGCTTGCTGCGCTGCGCGGCGGAGGTTTCATTCTCTACTTCCGCCACACATCGACCGATTTCGGTCAGAACGACGAGCGGATGACCGGATACGAGGACTGCGCGATGCAGCGCAATCTCACTGACGCGGGCCGCACCGAGGCGCGTGCCATTGGCGCCGCTCTTCGCGATCTGGCCATCCCGGTCGGCGACGTGCTGGCGAGCCCATTCTGCCGGACGATGGAAACGGCGCAGCTGATCTTCGGCCGCGCGAAGGCGACGCCGGCCGTGCGTGGCGGGCCCGCGCAGCCCGAATCCGCAGACCGTTACGCGGACCTACGCGAGCTGCTTGCGATGGCGACGCCCCCCGGTACCAATCTCGCGATCTCGAGCCACGGCAATCCGTACCGCGCCGTGGTCGGCGGACCGTATCTCGCCGAAGGCGAAGCGGCGATCATCGAACCACGCGGCATCGAGGGTTTCCGCATCGTCGCGCGCGTGCGCAAGGACCAATGGGTGGAACTGGAGTCGC